>NZ_JATABH010000007.1:0-139604 GCF_036533775.1 Vibrio sp. M260112
TACATGAAACAGTAACTCGGAATCATCAATGCAAAGCAATGTGGCAACTATTAAAACGGGTTCGAAACTTTATGGATAACATTTCATCGTTTCCCAGCGGTGGTCATGGAGTACAAAAAGTGAAGCATAATTAGGATCAGCTATTTAGTCACAGGTGGGATTGGATATATTGGTAGTCATACCTGCGTTCAAATGATTAATGCTGGAATGCAACCCATCATTATCGATAATTTATGTAACGCTAAGATTGAAGTGTTGACTCGCATTAAATCGATAACAGGTCAGTTACCATATTTTTATCAAGGTGATATTCGTGATGAAGTGTTTCTGGATAACATTTTTAGAAAATATGACATTCAGGCTGTGATTCATTTTGCGGGATTAAAAGCAGTAGGTGAATAGTTACTTTTAAGTTGTGTTGTGTCTGGATGATTTTCAAAATTCGATAGTGTTGATTGCTTTATACCCACTCGTTTAGCCAGTTCAGCTTGAGTGATGCTGTCTCTTGTTCTAATGAGCTTTAACTGATTTGCGAGTTGTGCAGGATTGTAAATCATAGATGACTCCAAAAAACGCTTTTACATCTATCCCTTGGCAGGGATAGATAGCTTATAGTTCCCATTAATAGCAGTTACTGCAAAACTTGAGATGAATTAAGAACCGATGATGCAGAGTCATACATAGGCATAAAACTATGTAGGTGACACAGTAGGTTGAGTAGGAAAATGCATTGATTGAAGGTGTCTACGTCTTGCGTTTAACCATACATACCGTTCCATCTTGCAAATTGATAGCAATACGACTAAATCAGAACGTACGTTACATATTGCAATGCATGAAATTATGTATAGAAACCTGAATATTTTTACACATTTAGTACGTTTGAATGACAGCCAATTAGTGTAAGTTGCTTATAAAAATAGTGCCGAGTGATCAGTGTCTACTGAACACTCGGCGAACCAATTGCTATAATTGTGAGGTAATGTAGGTTTTATAGCCGCCAATTAGATTCTTCGCTTTAAATCCCGCATTAACCAATTGACGGTACGCAACGTTACCTCGTAAACCTACCTGACAGTAAATCACGATCTCTTTATCTTTTGGTAGTTCATCCATACGTTGACGGAGTTGGTCTACTGGAATGTTAATCGCGCCTTCAATAAACCCTACAGACTCCAATTCACCAGGATTACGTACATCAAGCAACACCTGACTTTCCGACAGTTTGTCAATTTCATCAAAATGGATCGGTGTAGCATCGCCTTTGATGATGTTGGTGGCAACGAAAGCCGCTTGGTTAATTACGTCTTTTGCAGAACCATACGGTGGTGCATAAGTCAGCTCAAGGTGTTGAAGCTGTTCAACCGTCATACCTGCACGTTGCGCTACAGCCATTACATCAATGCGTTTGTCGACACCATCTTTGCCTACCGCTTGCGCACCAAAGATCTTGCCTGTTTTTGGATCGAACAACATCTTGAATGAGACAATCTCAGCACCTGGGTAGTAACTTGCATGGCTAGCGGTATGAACGTAGACCTTTTCGTACTCAACACCATCACGTTTAAGTTGTTTCTCGTTTTTGCCCGTTGAAGCAACCGCGAGGTCAAAAATCTTACAGATAGCCGTGCCTTGTGTGCCTTGGTAAGTTTCACTGCGTCCGAGCATGTTGTCGGCAGCCATACGACCTTGACGGTTAGCAGGGCCAGCAAGTGGAACTAGAGTTTGTGCACCCGTGACAAAGTCTTTTTCTTCGACTGCATCACCTACAGCGTAGATGCTAGGATCGCTTGTCTGCATCATTTCATTGGTGTAGATACCACCTAATTGACCAATTTGAAGTCCTGCTTCTTTTGCTAACTTAGTCTCAGGACGCACACCGATAGCCATAATCAAGATATCAGTGGTTAACGAATCACCGTTATTAAGGGTCAGGTTGAGTTCACCTTCGACATGTTGGTGCTCAGTGTCTTCGCCAGAGCTAAAGCTAGCAATATGTTGATTTGGTATATACTCAACCGCTTGAAGCGCAACGCCCAGTTTTAAATCGATGCCTTTTTGACGAATTTCAGCGTGTGCAAAGCCCGCCATTTCACGGTCGACAGGTGTCATCACCTGATCTGCCATCTCAATCAGGGTGGTTTTAATTCCCAATTGGTGGAAGGCTTCCATCATTTCTAGACCGATGAATCCACCACCAACAACGGTTGCGTGCTCTGGCTTGTTCATCTGGATGGTTTGCATGATGCGATCCATATCAGGAATGTTACGCAGCGAGTGCGTCAGCGGGTTATCAATACCAGGGATTGGCGGAACGATAGGGCCTGCGCCTGGGCTAAGGAGCAAGAAGTCGTAGCTTTCCGTATACTCACTACCATCCAGTAGGTTCTTAACCGTAACCTGCTTGTTGTGTCGGTCGATAGATATGACTTCGTTCATAACACGAACATCAACGTTAAATCGAGCTAAAAAGCTTTCTGGAGTTTGCAAGAGAAGCTTACTGCGCTCTTTAATATCGCCGCCAATATGGTAGGGAAGACCACAATTTGCAAATGAAACAAACGGGCCGCGTTCAAACATGATGATTTCGGCCTCTTCACTCAAGCGACGAGCACGAGCTGCCGCAGATGCGCCGCCAGCCACACCGCCGACAATTAAAATCTTAGTCATTAATAAACCTCAGTTAACGAAAGCCAAACTTTTTCAAAATGAAAACCGCTGGGCAGATACCAGTAAAGGCACTTTGAATCAAATTTACGCCGACAAAAACGGTTAACCATACAAAGTGACTACTGACTGTGAAAGTAAGTAGCACCGACAATAAAACCATACTTCCTGCTAGTACGCGAATCGCATTTTCCATTGTCATAATCGAGTTTCCTTGTTACCGATTAAATCGAATTAGGTTCAATATAGATTGTTCAATTAGAAAAGTCTAATGTTAATTTATCTAATTTTATTACTGCTAAATTAGAATTGACTAATTTTAATATTTGCGTAATATCTAGAGATGTAATCAATAAAGAGGCAAATCATGGCTACACAAGCAATGAACATCGCAGACATGCAGGACAACGCAACTCAGGCTGCTGATCTACTTAAAGTGATGGCGCATCCTGAGCGTTTAATGGTGCTTTGCCAATTGATTCAAGGTGAGGTGGGTGTAGGACAGTTGCAGCAAAGTTCTGCTCTAAGTCAATCCGCGTTTTCTCAGCACCTGACTGTGTTACGCAAGCATGACCTGATTCAGGCACGCAAATCCTCACAACAGGTTTTTTATTCACTTGCGGATCCACGTGTGGAACCGTTAATCCTGAGCTTACATAGCGTTTTTTGTAAATAAGAAGGTAATCATTTCGATGTTAGAAGTTGTTCCTTGGCACTCGTTATTTGGTGGAATGTTGCTCGGAGTCTCTGCGACTCTGTTGATGCTTTTTAACGGCAAAGTGGCCGGAATTAGTGGTGTGATAAATGGTTTGATCAGCCCACGAAGCGGTGAATTTTCATGGCGTCTGCTGTTTTTCACCGGCATGGTGTTAGGCGGACTACTGAGTGTAGTTCTGCTTGGCGTTGAAGTCCCAGTAACCGAAGGCATTTCTCTCTCTCTACTGATTTCTGCGGGTTTATTAGTGGGGTTAGGTACACGTATGGCGAATGGCTGTACTAGTGGACACGGTATCTGTGGCATTGGACGCTTATCGAAGCGCTCAATCATTGCCACCTGTGTTTTTATGTTGGTTGCTGGTGTAACCGTGTATTTCCGTTTACATGTTTTCCAATAAAGGCGGTTTGATGAACACTTTGTTATTTCGTTTATCTGCATTGATTAGTGGTCTATTGTTTGGCGTTGGTATGGCGCTGTCGGGAATGATTGAACCGCAAAAGGTGATTGGTTTTCTGGATGTTGCAGGACAATGGGACCCAAGTTTGGCATTTGTGATGGGCGGAGCATTGCTTATTTTTATGCCGTGCTATTTTCTAGTGATCAAACCTCGTAAAGCATCTGTTACCGGATGCGAATATAGTTTGCCTAGAGCAAAAAACGTTGATTCAAAATTGATTTCTGGTTCGGCACTGTTTGGCCTTGGCTGGGGAATCGCGGGCATCTGTCCAGGTCCTGCGGTTGCAAGTCTCGGTCTAGGAAATCTATCTATTGTGATTTTCTTCTGTGCTATGGTCGTTGGCTCGCTGCTGGCGAAAGTCATATTCGACAAGAGCAATAACCAGTCACGTATTGTGAGATCCAGCTAGGATCCATTGGAGGAGACATGGAACGTGCGGCAACCAAGGATGGTGTGATTCATTCTGTAATGAATAGCTTCTTCCCAGCAATATTGATTTTTATGTTATTGGTAGTTGGAGCGGCTGCATTATGGCTGACGCCAAAAGAGGAAGACCCGCAAATTGTTGTTCCGATGGCGGACGTATTGATTTCTGCACCTGGACTCAGCGCCCAGCAGGTTGAAAATCAAGTCACTGAGCCCTTGGAAAAACTCCTAAGTCAGATTGACGGTGTCGAATATGTTTACTCTGCATCAATGGAGGGGGCGGCACAGGTCATCGTTAGGTTTTACGTCGGTGAGCCACGTGAAGCGGCGCTAGTCAAACTGTATAATAAGCTCTATTCAAACCAAGATCGTATTCCCCCTTCGGTAAGCCGCTGGTTAGTCAAGCCGATTGAAATTGATGATGTGCCTATCGTCGTTGCTGCGATCTATTCGACTGATGCAGACAAGGTTGACCGCTATCAACTGCGTCGAATTGCTGACCAAGCGACTCTGGGTATTAAAGCCCTGCCTTTGACCAACAGCGTTGCCGTTATTGGTGGTGAGTCGAGAAAGATTCACATCGAGCTTGATTCACTTGCCATGGCTAACTTTGGTGTCACAGTGAGCGATTTGAACTATGCACTGAGCGTAAGTCATACCAAATCCCAAGCAGGCGCGGTGCAAATAGCAGGGCAGCAGTTCCAACTCGAGTCCGGTCAGTTGTTTAAATCTGCGCAAGATATCCAGGATCTTGTCATTGCAGTCGTCAACAATAAACCTGTCTACTTGCGCGATATTGCCTCTGTCGTTGATGGGGCTTCTGAAGCGGCAACCGACACTTGGTATATCTCTTCAGAAACCGCAACTGAGTATCCAGCGGTGTTTATCTCTGTCGCGAAGCAAAAAGGATCGAATGCGGTCGATGTGGCTCAATCAATAGTTGATAGATTTGACTTGCTTCAAGACGAGCAATTTCCCAGCGAAGTTAAGGTCGATATTATTAGGAACTATGGTCAGACCGCTGACGATAAGGTGTCTAACCTGGTCTCTAGCTTAGGAGTTTCAATCGTTACCGTGGTGGTATTTGTCGGTCTGTTCCTTAACTGGCGTAGTGCACTTGTGGTGGGTATTGCTATCCCTATTAGCTATGGGGCGGCGTTGGGAATGGATTTGCTGTTTGGCTACTCAATTAACCGCGTTACCCTGTTTGCACTGATTTTGGCGTTGGGTTTGATTGTCGACGACCCGATCGCGAGCATTGACAATATTGAACGTTTTTTAAAACGAAAAGACTTGTCTCGTTCCAAGGCCATTGTGGCAGCGATGGCAGAGATTCGCAGTGCACTTTTAATGTCCACGGTCGCGATTGTGATTGTCTTTACCCCGATGTTTTTTATAACCGGAATGATGGGGCCTTACATGGCACCGTTGGCATTCAATGTTCCTATCAGTGTTATATTCAGTACTATCGTCGCGTTCTTTATTACCCCTTGGTTAGCCAAAAAACTTCTTAAAGCGACCAAACAACAAGACCATTACCACATAGAAAATTCCTCGCTATACAAACTTTACGCGAGAGTTTTGACGCCTCTGCTTGCCAGTCGTCAGAAGGCGTGGTTGTTCTTAGGCTTAGTAGCGATCTTGTTTTTTGCCGCGGCAACCTTACCTGCTTTGCGTCTCGTTCCGCTTAAACTTTTGCCTTATGACAATAAGAATGAGTTTCAACTGGTGTTGAACATGCCGGAGTCCGCCAGTTTTGCTGACACTTCAAATGCATTGCGCGTATTCGCAGATTATTTGTTACAAGTACCAGAAGTCGAGTCAGTCTCGGGGTTTGCGGGATTAGCGTCTCCGATGGACTTTAATGGCATGGTTCGTCATTACTTTATGCGTAGTGAACCGTATCAAGGTGAGTTGAGAGTGGTACTGGTAGAAAAACATAGCCGCTCAATGCAATCACACCAAATTGTTACGCGACTCAGGGAGGATTTGGAGTCCATTGCACGAAAACAAGACGCAGAGATACAGTTAGCCGAAGTACCGCCAGGCCCTCCGGTGATAGCGACCATCACGGCGGAAGTGTATGGAAATGAGCAGACAAGCTACCAAGAATTGATTACGCAGGCAGACATTGTTGCGCAGAGACTCAGAAGCGAAGCCTTTGTATCAGAGGTCGACACCAGTGTTCAGAAGCAACTGGAGACTTGGCAGTTTATTGTTGATCAGGAGAAAGCAGCGCTTTCAGGCATTTCAGTCCAAGATATCAACGCCACCATAACGGCGGCCAATAAAGGGCAAATACTCGGTTATCTGGCAAGTGCACAGGAAGTAGCGGCTCTGCCGATAGAAATTCGTCTACCAAGAGGTGAGCGTGATTCTTTAGACAGCTTGTTGCAACTCTATGTTCGTGGGCAAGCAGGGGTGGTGAAAGTGTCCATTCAAGGTACGTTCAGTGATGCACCACAGCCTTTAGTTCAGTTATCGGAGCTGGGTGAGTTTGTAAAAAGAGCGGTGGATAGTCCTATTTATCACAAGAACCTCAAACCTGTGGTGTATGTCTATGCAGAGTCAGTTGGCCGTGTTCCTGGAGAGATCGTTGCTGACGTTATTGCAGATCAAAATAGGCATAGTGAACGTGAGTTTACCGACTGGAGCAATCGTACTTATTTTAGTAACGGTTCAGGCCAAAATTGGCAGTTGGACGATAATATCCATGTGGTCTGGAGCGGAGAAGGGGAATGGAAAATCACGGTTGATGTTTTTCGTGACCTCGGAATCGCATATGGTGCGGCTTTGCTAGGCGTGTTTGTTGTGATGCTAATTCAGACGGGGCTGCCTGCTGTCTCTGGCATTATTATGCTTGCTATACCGTTAACCGTGATTGGTATCATGCCGGGATTTTGGCTATTAAATAGCTTGTCGAGCGGCATAAATGGTTATCCAGACCCGGCACTATTTACGGCAACCGCGATGATCGGAATGATTGCATTGGCGGGTATTGTGGTGCGTAACTCTCTTGTTCTCATTGAGTTTATTCAGCAATCCTTGGCTCGCGGCGAATCGTTAAACAATGCTCTACTTCAATCGGGTGCAGTTAGGATGAGACCGATATTACTAACAGCGGGTACTACGTTACTGGGTAACATCGTTATTACTCTCGATCCAATATTCAATGGATTAGCATGGGCAATTATTTTTGGTATTACCGCTTCAACGATATTTACGCTACTGGTTATTCCAGTGGTCTATAACCTCGCTTATCAGAATAAACAGGGCCATGGACTTCCTGTATTGGAGGATGAACAATGATCAATCGTAAACTTTTATTAGGAACCGTTCTCTTCGCCGGACTTGCATTGGTCTTCCTCTACATGGCAGGCGTGTTCACACCTAAAGTCTCTACTCAAATGCAAACACGCGATGCAGTCAATCAAACACAGCCAGTTGTCACTTTGGTTGCTACCGAAGAACGTGTAATGCGACAGTTTCCGGGAACCGTCGTCGCGGATCAAAAAGCGACGATAGCCGCGAGATTAACGGCAACGGTTGTCGAAGTGCTGGTTGAAGTGGGTCAGCCAGTGCGTAAAGGAGACGTGTTGCTGAGATTAGAAAGTGATGACCTTAATGCGCGAGTCAGGCAGACAGAGCAAAGCTTGTCATCTTCACAAGCGCAGTTAAATGCAGCGCGTAAAGAATATGCGCGAATCAAAGAGCTTCTGAACAAGAAATTGGTACCGCAAGCGCAATTCGATCAGGCTGAGAGTACGTTAAAGACGGCAATAGCGAATTTGGAGCAGGCGCGAGCGGCTGTTTCAGAAGCAGAAACAACGTTTGGTTTCAGCGTAATTACGGCACCTTTTGATGGTGTCATTACCCACAAACCGATTAACTTGGGTGACACAGCAACACCAGGTATGGCGTTGCTGTCGATGTATAATCCAGACTCACTCATCGTTGAAGCGGATGTTGCCGAATCAGTCATGCCTGTTTTGTCGATAGGCGCGACGTTAGCGGTTGAGATCCCGACTTACCAGTTGGTGCTAGATGCAAACATCAATGAAATTGCGCCAGCGGCGGATAGCGGGTCGCGCAGTTACCTAATCAGATTGGGTTTCGACACCGAACATACACTCTATCCAGGCAATTTTGCCCGAGTATCTGTTGTTCTAGGCAGTGAAAAAGTACTTAAAGTCCCGGCTGCTGCTATCTATCAAGTCGGTCAACTAGACTACGTTAAAGTGGTCGAAGAGGGGATAGTTCACACTCGACTTGTCCAATTGGGGGATGACTTCCGAGTGCGAAAAGGGCTTGTTGAAGGGGATGTTGTACTACTTAATCCCCGTGATTTGTAGCTAATGAATTTCAGTGCTCAGAGGGCAATGGTCGCTGAGTTGATGGTTGATCACATCGCTGATCGCAAACACATTTTGCTTGGGTGTCGATGCGGCTAGCGTGTCACTCACAATGATATGATCGATGAGTGAGCGAAATTGGTGGGTCTTATTCGGGTTGTTGCGTGACTTCACTTTACAATCCGCCCGACTGGCTTTTGATGCCAGTGATGCGCGAGTCTGGTCTGAGATACCTTTCCATAACCAATCATTTTGATAACCCATGTTGTGGTTAAAATCCCCAAGGATGATATAGGCTTCTTGTTTGGACTCACGAAGCCTTATCCAGTCATTGAGAGCTTGCCCTTGTCCCTTGAGTGTTTGGCACGCTTGGCTGTTATTAAATCGACCTGAACACCCTGCTTTCAGATGAACGGAAAGCGCATGAAGCGGTTGATTGCTTGTTGGCTCAATGATGATGTAACTAGCGAAACGCAGTTTACTGTTGTTAGCGTTATCAAGACGAAGGTCTTTGGCGTTAGCCACTTTAATTCCTTTTCTAACCGCAAAGCCAGTGTATTGATTGATGCTATCGAATTGGTGACGCTGGTTGCTGTGTTCACTTCGCTCAGAAAAGAACGTTTGATATTTTGAGCCAATGACCTTGGTCAATACTTGCGCATCGCTCACTTCCTGAAACGCGACGACATCACTATTGATGTAGATAAAGTGACGGTTTAGTAGCTGATAGTCCGCGTTGCTTCTCTGCGATGCGGAAAACTCTGGTGATGGCTGGCTGCTTAGCCATTCAAAATTCCATGTTGAAAACGTCATCTGTGGTGCTGACACAGCAGGAAGTGAAAAGACCAACAGGAGTGACGCAAAATTTGACCACGTTTTAGGGGCTATCATAGGATTTAATTCATGAACAGAGTTGCAGCCTTTATCCTATAAGAGGTCATAAAATTGCAAGTAGATTTAGTAGCATTTTTGCAATTTTCATCATTTTATTCGTATCTGAGATCAACCCCACTAAGATCGATTTGATCTTGAGCGAGGCTCTTCTTTTATTGATCAAGATCAATACTTTTGCCTCCCTCATCTCGTTAAATACACCACAATATATAGTGTTAGTCGAACAAGAAATCGCCCTATATAGTGTATTTGTGGATAAGTCTGTGGGTATGCTGGGGTAAGGAGAAAAGGTGAAACCAATCGTAATCAAGCGTGATGGCTCAAGAGCTCCGTTTAGCAGGGATCGCATTCAAGCTGCAGTGGAATCAGCAGCCGAGCACGTAGACCAAGAAATCGCATTATACGCACTGAATGTTGCGTTAGCGGTAGAGCTTCAGCTAAAAGATCACGATGAAGTCCACATCCACGAAATCCAGACCCGAGTAGAAAATGAGTTGATGCAAGGGCCTTATAAGTCTTTGGCACGTTCATACATCGAGTATCGTCATGATCGTGATATCGCACGTGAGAAGCAGAGCACGTTGACGCGTGAAATTGAAGGTCTTATCGAAGAGAGTAACGTTGATCTAATCAACGAAAACGCCAACAAAGACGGTAAGGTCATTCCAACTCAGCGCGACCTATTAGCGGGTATTGTTGCGAAGCATTATGCCAAGACGCACATTTTACCACGTGATATTGTTCAGGCTCATGAGATGGGCGATATTCACTACCATGACTTAGATTACGCGCCGTTTTTCCCGATGTTTAACTGCATGCTGATTGATTTACAAGGCATGCTGACACACGGTTTCAAAATGGGTAATGCTGAGATAGACACACCGAAATCCATTTCGACTGCAACTGCGGTAACGGCGCAGATCATTGCTCAGGTCGCCAGTCATATCTATGGCGGAACAACCATCAACCGCATTGATGAAGTTCTAGAGCCTTATGTGATGACCAGTTATCACAAGCATTTGGAGATCGCCAAAGAGTGGGATATTCCCAATCCTGAAGCGTTTGCCTCCGCTCGTACAGAGAAAGAGTGTTATGACGCGTTCCAATCACTAGAGTATGAAGTTAACACACTCCATACAGCAAACGGCCAAACGCCATTTGTGACCTTTGGCTTCGGTCTGGGTACAAGTTGGGCGTCACGATTAATTCAGCAGTCAATTTTGAAAAATCGTATTGCGGGTCTAGGTAAAAATCGTAAAACGGCTGTGTTTCCAAAGCTAGTGTTTGGCATTAAAGATGGGTTAAACCACAAGTCTGAAGATCCAAACTACGATATCAAGCAGTTGGCGCTGGAGTGTGCTTCGAAACGCATGTATCCAGATATTCTCAACTACGACAAAGTGGTAGAGATTACGGGGTCATTTAAGACGCCTATGGGTTGTCGTAGCTTCTTGGGTACCTACCAAGAGAATGGCGAGTTAGTCCATGAAGGACGCAACAACTTAGGCGTGGTAAGCCTTAACTTGCCGCGAATTGCGATTGCTGCCAACCGTGATGAGCGCCAGTTCTACAAGCTATTGGATGAAAGACTGGATCTGGCTCGTCGCGCGCTAGAGACTCGAATTTCACGTCTAGAAAATGTCAAAGCACGGGTAGCACCGATTCTTTATATGGAAGGGGCTTGTGGTGTGCGACTAAAAGCTGACGAACCGATTGCCAACATCTTCAAAAACGGCCGTGCATCGATTTCTCTCGGTTACATCGGTATTCACGAAACGATCAATGCCTTGTTTGGTGATGAAACACACGTCTATGACGATGCTGAACTGCGTCAGAAAGCGGTGGATATCGTCAAGTATCTAAAAGACAAAGTGAATCAGTGGGCAGAAGAGTCTGGTTATGGCTACAGCCTATACGGTACACCAAGTGAGAACCTGTGCAGCCGTTTCTGTCGTATTGATACTAAAGAGTTTGGTGTTATCAAAGGTGTGACAGATAAAGGTTACTACACCAATAGTTTCCACCTCGATGTGGAGAAAAAGGTTAACCCTTACGACAAGATTGATTTTGAAATGCCTTACCCACAAATCTCGAGTGGTGGTTTCATTTGTTATGGCGAATTCCCGAACATGCAACGCAATATTGAAGCGTTAGAAAACGTCTGGGATTACAGTTACAGCCGCGTACCTTATTACGGAACAAATACGCCAATCGATGAGTGTTATGAGTGTGGCTACAATGGTGAGTTCGACTGTACCAGTAAAGGCTTCACTTGCCCGAGCTGTGGGAACCATGACTCGACTAAGGTATCTGTGACACGTCGTGTGTGCGGCTATCTAGGTAGCCCAGATGCACGTCCGTTTAACTTCGGTAAACAAGAAGAAGTTAAACGTCGCGTCAAGCACCTATAAATCGGGTAGTTGAATTGCAACACTAACAAGTAACATTGAGCCCAAAACTGGGCTCAATTTGTTTGAATGAGTAAAGTATGAATTACCACCAATATTACCCCATAGACGTTGTAAATGGTCCAGGCACGCGTTGTACGCTGTTTGTCTCTGGTTGTGTGCATCAGTGTCGCGGTTGTTACAATCAGTCTACTCAACGTTTGGATTCGGGTATCCTGTTTACTCAGCAGGCAGAAGATCAAATCATTGCTGATCTCAACGATACGCGTATCAAACGCCGTGGGTTATCGTTGTCGGGGGGAGATCCACTTCATCCGGCCAATGTACCTCATATACTCAAACTGGTTAAACGAGTACGAGAGGAGTGTCCAAATAAAGATATCTGGGTATGGACTGGTTACACATTGGCAGAGCTTGATGATGCGCAACGTGAAGTGGTCCAATATATCGACACTCTGATTGATGGTAAGTTTGAACAGGACAAACGCGATCTTAACCTTGAGTGGCGGGGGAGTTCGAATCAGATTATTCACCGCTTTAAAATCGACTAGTAGAATTTGCTGCAAAAAGGGCGAAAGTTAAATAAATGTTAAATGATTCGGATTTTTATCCTGTTTTGCACTTTAGCGCTGAAATTTTATTTCTAGATTTATAAATTAGATGTTAACTTGAAGGCCGTTACTTGAATTTCAAAGGGTTGTGACTTTCATGTTCTCTCATTTACCGACTCCTACATTGGATCCTATTCTTTCTTTATCCGTTGCTTACCGCAACGATCCACGCGCCGAAAAAGTTGATCTTGGCATTGGCGTGTATAAAAACAGTGCTGGTGAAACGCCAGTAATGAAAGCGATTTCTCAGGCACAAGACATTGTTGTCGCCACACAAAAAACGAAATCTTACGTTGGTTTGGCGGGGTGTGAAGAGTTTAACCAGTCAATGATTGACTTGTTACTTAAAGGCACTTCAGCGATGGATCGTGTTGCTGCAATCCAGACTCCGGGTGCAAGCGGTGCACTACGTATGTTGGGTGACCTGATGAGGGTAGCCCAGCCAAATACGACGGTTTGGATTTCCAATCCTAGTTATGTCAACCACCGACCAGTAATGGAAGCGGCAGGTCTTAAAGTTAAGCACTACAGCTATTTTAGTCCTGAAACTAAGCAAGTTGATGTTGCTCGTATGATGGATGATCTTGCACAAGCGGGTCCAGAAGATGTGGTTTTACTTCATGGTTGTTGCCATAACCCAACAGGTGCCGACATCAATTTCGATGCTTGGAAAGCGATTACAGAGTTGTCACAGAAAAATGGATTTATTCCCTTTGTTGATATTGCTTACCAAGGATTTGGTGATGGTCTAGAGCAAGACGCACAAGGTCTTCGCCACATGGCTAACAACGTGGAAGAAATGCTGATTACCACCTCATGTTCGAAGAATTTTGGTCTTTACCGTGAACGTACCGGTGCTGCAATCGTGGTTGGTAAGTCGGTCGAAGATGTCAGTAATGCGAAAGGTAAGCTTCTCACTCTGGCTCGTGCAACTTATACCATGCCACCCGATCACGGTGCAGCATTAGTCAAAACTATCTTGCAAAATCAGGAGCTAACCGCAGTTTGGAAGCAAGAGTTAAGTGAAATGCAGCAACGATTGTTAAACCTTCGTCAGACTTTGTGTCATGAATTGAGAAATAGCCACAATACTTCACAATTCGATTTTATTGAGAGCCACAAAGGCATGTTTACTGTGCTAGGCTTTAGCCAAGACCAAATGATGCAACTCCGTGAACAATATGGAATTTATGGAGTAGGCGATGGTCGGATCAACATCGCAGGTTTAACTGAGAAGGACATTCCTTACGTAGCCGAAGCGATTGTGAACGTTTCATAAGTGTTTTGGGGCGAGTTTGCGCCCCTTTTAACACAGCAGTTTGTCAAAATTAGGTGACCGAATGAATAATACGTGGAAAGCACTAATTCCATTTATGCTAAGTGGCGGTTTAATCGCTTGTTCGACAACGGGACAACCTCCTGTAGAACCCGAGCAAAAACCACAGATTGAAGAACCCAAGGTTGAAAAACCGCAAATCGAAGAGCCGAAGCAAGAAATTGAAAAGCCAGTTGCGCCAGTCGTAAAACCTCAACAACCTGTCGTTGAATTAAAACCGAAAAAAACCTCTGATGGTAAATTGTTGCTGGGCGAAGAAGAGTGGGTCTATGTTCCGGGCTTAGATGCCAATTTCAAAGCGCGCGTAGATACCGGAGCGACAACCTCTTCTATCAGTGCAATCGATATTGTTCCTTTTGAGCGCGATGGTAAAGATTGGGTCAAATTCAAGATCGAGCATGAAGGTATCAAGAGCAAAGAAATTGCTCTGCCTGTTCAACGCTGGGTTAAGATCCGCCAATCAAGTGCCGATGGTAGCCACGAGCGCGCGGTTGTGGAAGCATGGATTCAAGTGGGCGAGTTGAAAGAGAAAACAGAATTTACTCTGGCCGATCGCACCCACTTAACGTTCCCACTATTACTCGGACGTAGCTTTTTTAAAGATGTTGCCGTTGTCGATGTCAGCAAAAAATACATTCAAGATAAGCACAAATAATTTATCTAATGGACCAATATTAAGACCAGCACTAGGATTATGTGCTGGTTTTTTTATCTCTCTAGATCATGTTTTTGTTTAATGAATCAGCATCATAATTAACATTGAGTTAATATCTGGCCGAAAAGTCAGCAGTGTGCTCGCTACTATTGAACCCTTAAAAGAACAACATCTCTGTACGATAGAGCGAAGCATTAAACAAACATTTGAAAGGAGTTGTCATATGAAGCACTTGTCTATGGCTATCGTTATGAAAAATGGCAAAGTGTTGGTTCAGGAAAGATTTAGAACATCAAAAGGCATGGTTTTCGAGTTTCCAGGTGGTGCAGTCAATAAAAATGAATCAGGCACTGACGCTGCAGCTCGTGAACTTTACGAAGAGACAAAAATTGATGGTGTGACTCACACGGCAACTTTCAGTGGCATAAATGATTTTGGTGGACGTATTTACTACGCCATTTTTAGTGCCACGGATGAGCATGAGCCGACGGCTGTCGGCAGCGAGCGTCAACAGACTTTTCACTGGTTATCGCCAAGTGAATTGCCTCTCTCTGATTTCTATTCTGCTGATGTTGACTTTATTCAGCGTCATCTGGTTAATTACGCTTAATTCGGTTGCATTAATAGACGAATTTTGTGCGGATAGCAAAAAGCCAACGGATGTCCGTTGGCTTTGCGTATTTTGACGATTCTATTGAATTTCTAGCAGCTCGACATCGAAAATCAAACTCGCCGCAGGCGGGATAGGACCAGTGCCATTTTTGCCGTAAGCAAGTGGGCTAGGGATGTATAAGCGGAACTTATCGCCTACCGTCATGTAAGTTAGACCTTCCTGCCAGCCTTTGATCACTTGATTCAATTTAAAGCTGATTGGTTCACCGCGGTCAACTGAGCTGTCAAACACCGTACCATCGATAAGCGTGCCATGGTAATGAACTTTCACTGTGTTAGTTACTGTTGGATGTTCAGTGCCTTCGCCTTTATGCAAAACCTCGTATTGCAAACCACTTTCAGTCATGATGATATTATCGCGCTTCGCGTTCTCGAGGAGAAATGCTTGTCCAGCAGCAAAGTTTTCTTCACTCGCTTTGTGGTTTGTCCAAGTGCGGTAGATGAAAAATGCCGCAAGAATGAAAACAACGATAGGGAAGATGATTTTAGACATAGTTTCTTTCCGTAGAATTAAGGTTGTTGAAGCAAGAAGTTAATGGTTTCAGCAATGCTTGCCACATCTTGGTGACCGCTGGTTATAACTTGATATTTACCATTAACAATGAAAGTAGGGACGGCGTTGATCTGACCTTGGGTTGTGATGTCATCAGCGACTTGCATTGCAGCAAACAATTGTTTTTGTTGCTGTTCATCAAAGTCATAAGGACTGGTTAACCCACGGCTATGGAAGACTTGGTCGAGGGCGTTCTTCTTATCTGTAAGTGTTGCACCATCTCCCATTTGAGTTGCAGCAAACATCTCGTTCATCATCTCATGATCGGGTTTTTTGCCTAATTGCATTTCAGCCGCGTAGTAGATCATTGCACCAATTTGTGCGCTCTCATTAAACGTTACGTGAACTTTACCGACCGACTGACCAGTGAGTTTCTCAATGGTTGGCATCTCATTTTCCATCTGGCGGCAATGACCGCAGTTGAGTGAAAATACCTCGGTAACTGGTGGCAAACGAAATGTCGCTAAGTTGACTGGAAGTTGTTCATACTGCTTTCCTTCCACGGGACCAGAATTTTCGCTGCAGCCGACTAGAAGTGCAGAAAGAGCAATAAAAGCAAAGGTTGCGAGTTTTTTCATGATGATATCTCGAATCGTGACGGTGTCGAAATTGATGAGTGACACCAGCGCGATATCTATGTGAGTTAAAAAGTAGGATGATTTTACTGATTCAAATTGAGAAGCGAAACCATTCGATGACAGAATTGGGTGAATAAAGTATTTCTAACGATGAATAATGCGCTCCCTGCATTCAGCTGTTTATATAATTGTAAATATCGAGATAAAAATTGTCTGAAAAGGGCTAAAGATTATTCATTTTTGCCGATACAGATTATGTAGCGTAACGGAACTCACGGTGGACTCATGAAGCAAATTATATTACCCCTTATTCTCCTAGTGTCAGGCTGTAGCAGCATGACGGACGAGATGGCATTTTGGGATGATAACTTGTTGGACAGCGCGCCAAAGTCGGATTTTGATGTTCGCTACCCTGAGTGGGGCTCACAGCCTGTTATGTCAACTTCTGGAGTTCGCGGTCCAATGGGGCAACAACGCACTCAGAGCTATAGTGATTTACAGAACTTCCTGGTCAGCAATGGTATCGATTACGAAATATTGACGGGTAATCATGTTATGGTGCGTCTTAAAGACACGATAAAATTCAATACAGGCTCGTCTCGAGTCGCTTCTGATTCAAAATATTGGCTGGATATGATGGGAAGCTACTTGGCAACACAACCGAGTATCGACATTGTTATTGACGGGCATGCTGATAGCACAGGTGCGCCAAGCTTTAATGAAAGCTTGTCAATGAAGCGAGCAAATGCAGTCAAACAGCAGCTTGTTAGTAACAGGGTCGCGATGGATTCAATTTACACTCGTGGCTATGGTGAATATGTGCCCGCATGTAGTAACAGAACTAAAGAAGGTAAAGCGTGTAATCGCCGTGTTGAAGTGCTGTTTATTGTTTCAACTAACTGATTAAACTTGTTAATTTATCAATGACTTGAAGCGCGTTTTCTACGTGCTTGATAGATATGGGTGTTGTTCTGTATCAACTATTTTGCAATGTAACGGTGTAATAACCATAAACTTTATGATGAATTTCTAACTTTGAGTAGTTTTAGGTTAGCGTAGTGTTAAATGTCTGATAGGTTGACTCTCTAATATGAGATGTTGTTCCAAGAATTTATCAGAAAAATAAAGGCTACTTTGCTGTATGTTCAACTATTCGCTTTTAAATCACATTGCTGCTCAAGATCTTTCCCTCATCCCCAAGCTTGACAGCATCTATGAACACGTACTCGATTCATACTCGCAAATGTCCCGCTTTTCCGTTGCGTTAATGGGTGAAAACAGCGTCTCGAACTACTATGTTAAAGATACTATGGCCGATGTGGGGCGTTATGACTTTGAGCAGCATGAGCTCCGTGATAACTCCTCCTTAACCAGCATTTCTTACACTGCAAATGTAAGAATAATCAGTGATTTACGTAAAATGCTTCAGACGGATCGTATTCGCGAACTGATCCGTTTGGGTCATAGAAGCAGCTACACTTACCCCATTTCGTATCAAGGGAAAACGATCGGTTTTATCTTTTTTAATGCCAAGGAGACGGGATTCTTTGCCCAATGTGATGTCGAACGAGATTTTGCCTACCTTGCTCAAGTAGTGGCAAACCAATTTATACAATTATTCGAAAGCCAGCGACACTTTCAAGCTTCGTTGGAAATTGCGCTGAAAATGGGCCATGCCAGAGATCCCGAAACCAAAGAGCATTTAACCCGTATGGGTATGTATAGTGAGTTACTTGCGCGCTTTTTATCAAAAAGCTTGAGTGAAATTAGCCACCAATTTATTCACCGTATTCGTCTCTACGCGCCTTTTCATGATATTGGCAAATATATGATTCCAGACGATATTCTATACAGCGATAGACGCTTCACACCGGAAGAGCGGGCGGTCATGAATAATCACACTATCTACGGCGAAGAAATCATTGATGAAGTGGTTCAGTTGTCAGGAACTAAGACAGTTTCTGAAGGTGAAATTCAATTCATCAAAAACATCGTCAGACATCACCATGAGTGCTTTAACGGCAAAGGTCTACCTGACGCGTTGAGATCTGACAGCATACCGCTTGAAGCACGTATTGTTACTTTGGCGGATGTGTTTGATGCACTTCTGAGTAAACGAGCTTACAAGCCGGCGTGGGAACTCAGCGAAGTCATTGAATACATTAAGTTTCAAAAAGGGAAGATGTTTGATCCGATGTGCGTCGATGTATTGCTTGCCAATTTGGATCAGTTTATGGAAATCCGTTCTAAGTATTTGGATAAAATTGAGAGTCGAGAGCTGATTGCAAGCTGATGCTAATAGGCACTTATAGCGGCGAAACCTAAGTAAATAAAAAGCCCTTGATGATAAAACATCAAGGGCTTTTTCAAATCTTTCTACAGTCGGCTAGGCTGCGCTTTTAACAGCGTCGCTTTTTTTTTCGCTTTGCATCTTAGCTAGGAAGTAGACGTTAACGCAGGCAATGAAACCGTTTGTTACTACTACTGGCCATGCATCAATCATCAAACCGTATGCAGTGAACAGCGCACAGCCGATGAAATTAAGGACACGAAGGCGCACGATGTCTTTCATTGTTAGTGAAATAGCAACCATGATAGACGCTGCGTAACCTAAAATTTCAACCATATCCATAATTTGACCCTCTTAATTTTTGCCGAACGTTGTCGGTACCAATTCTTCTCTTCTTGAGATAAGTGAGGAAGCTCCATGCCTCGAATGGTCTAAATGATTAACTGAGATGAAATATAACAGGGCTAAATGTGTGATGGAAGCCCCAAAAAAGGGAACGGAGAAGGTTAGCGATTACGCAAACGTTTTACGCATTTTCGTCAAAAGTGATAACCAAAGTTGTTGGTTGATAATGGGAAATACCTTACAAAGAAAAAGCCTGCACAGGGTGTGCAGGCTTGGCTAATTTGGCGACTAGCCGTTGGCTACTTTTTCTTACCTTGAATGATTTTGTCTTCTTCAGTCAGTTCGCGGATACGGCGGCTAATGTCACGACGCTCTTTCGAGATTTCAGCGCTTTTGATGATATGGTCATCAACGCGATCTTCGTAGTCCGCTTTCATGTTCTTAATGATACCAACGATTTCTTCGTTGCTCATATCTGCCTTGATGTAGTCAAGTAGGTTTTCTAGAAGATCGACACGCTTACGGTTGTCACGAACTTTCTTTTCGTTATCAATAAGCTCGCGTTTTAGCTTATTTTTTCGACGTGCTTGAGCTACGATTTCAAATACACCACTCATAGGTCCCTTTCCTAATATTTTGAAAAACTGTCAATGATTAAATCATAACATCTAGTGGGTTAACAGTCCTAAGATCAATCATTACAGTGTGCTGACGGTTTTATCGCCAATCTATCGGCAGACGATTGAGCCTGCTTGTGGTTCGATATATGATTTCCATATTCTGTGGCAAGGTACGATGTAATAAATGCGCACGTCCGAAATTATTATGCCTAGTGAGACAATAGAGCCATCGCCAGGGCGGGCTAGTCGATTAGTCAAAGCATATAAGCATGAACGCACTCGGCAAGAGGTGACAGAGATCGAGCTCAACCGAAGTAAAATAGTGATGATCGATGAGAACGGAAAAATAAGAAAAGTTCCTATCCTCGCTGAGCACTAGAAGAGCGTTTGCAACAACATTGTAAGGAAAAGGTATGAATATAGAGCTATCCCCAGTAGAAACTCGTGTGATCGGATGCCTGATCGAAAAAGAGGTCACAACACCGGACTACTACCCATTGACATTGAACAGCCTGACGACTGCTTGTAACCAAAAAAGCAATCGCGAGCCTGTTATGTCACTGACTGATGTTGAAGTTCAACAAGCTGTGGATGGCCTTATCGCACGCCGTTTAGTCAGTGATGAAAGTGGCTTCAATAGCCGTGCGAGTAAGTTTCAACACCGTTTTTGCAATACAGAATTTGGTGACCTTAAACTGACCAAACAGGAAAAAGGGATTGTATGCTGTATGCTTCTACGCGGTGCACAAACGCCAGGTGAGATCAGAACCCGTACCAACCGTCTTGCAGACTTTGCTGATGTTAAAGAGGTAGAGGCCGTTTTGGATAGTATGGCTGCGCGCGAAGATGGAGCGTTAGTGGTTAAGCTTCCGCGTGAGGCAGGCAAGCGTGAATCACGCTATATGCACCTATTTAGTGGTGAAGTTGACGTTGAGTCATTAGCCGCAACCGCTCAGTCACCAGCCGTGAATAATGATCGAATCAGCCAGCTAGAGTTAGAAGTTCAAGAACTGAGATCAGAAGTCGCAGAGTTGAAGGCTCTGGTTGAACAGCTTTGTGCCTAATGAGCTCATTGCTCACCCCCTCTTTAAAATTACATTCGGATTGGTATGTTTACTTAATCCGAATGTCTAACAATGCCCTTTATTGTGGTATCACAACCGACCTTGAGCGTAGGTTTCGGCAACATTGCAATGGAACCGGAGCAAAAGCACTTAAAGGTAAAGGTCCTCTCAAGCTCGAATGGCACCAATACATAGGCACTTCGAGAAGCGAAGCGTCAAAAATAGAATACCGAATCAAGCAGTTATCTAAAGCGAAAAAAGAACAAATTGTTTCAGGTGAATATGTGATAGAACGATGTATTGATAACGCATAAATTATTCGTTATTCCTACAAAATTCCCCAGATGTATTAATCTTGTTTATGACTAATGAAAAAGGTTGATATGGATATGAATCAATTAGGTAAAATATCTTTGGCAGTGGGCTCAATCATTTGGGCTTGTACCGCTCAAGCGGCAACGGTCTCTCCTGATGGCAGAGGCAATGGTATGGGGAATACAGGGGTGACCAGTGCTGATTATGTGTTGGCTCCGTTCTATAACCCGGCTTTAGCCGCCGTTTACCGCGATAGTGATGACTTTGGTTTACTGGTGCCCGCAATAGGGGCGACAGTGAGAGACACTGAGGAATCATTAGATACGATAGATAGCCTTCAAGATACGATTAAAGCGTTTGAAGCATCGGGGAGTCCAGATGCGACAACATCAGCAAAGTTAAATAGCTATCTTACACAGCTAGCGGATGATAAACCACTTGCGGTAAGCGTGGGGGTGGGTATCGCCGTCGCACTCCCTATCAGCACGCTTTCAGCTAACATCTTTACGCGCGGCTATGCGGAGATCGTCGCGACACCCGAAATCGCGGCCAATAGTGGTGATACCCCAGCAGCAGTAGAAGCGCGTTACAATAACTCCAACGTCGATATGATTGCCTTTGGTTATACTGAGTTTGGTGTTGCTCTGGCGAAACGTATGGCCATCCAAGGTCAGGATGTTGCTTTGGGTATCACGCCAAAGTACCAACAACTGCGTACCTACAAGCAAAGTCTTTCTGTTGAGAGTTTCGATATCAGTGACTATGACAAAAGTGAAACCAACGAGAACTATTTCAACTTAGATCTTGGTGGGGTTTGGTTTTATGACCAATACCGATTTGGTGTGGCGGTGAAAGACCTGTTTTCTAAAGAGATCAATACGTTAGATGTTAGCGGTGTCAGTACTTATAAGCTCAACACACAGGTGACGGTTTCTGGGTCTTATAGCATGGACTATTTTGTTGCGACGGTAGACTGGGATCTAACCAAACAGAAACGTTTCACCGATCTTAACGACGACACCCAATTTTTACGTTTTGGTGTTGAAGGAAATGCATTTGGCTGGGCGCAGCTCCGTGCGGGTTACCAGGTGGATATTCAAGATACTTTGGATAACTCCTTCACTGCGGGGATTGGTTTCAGTCCAGGAGATCTTGTCAGTCTCGACTTTGCTGGTAGCTATGCAGGAGACAACCAATTTGGTCTGTCGGGCAATTTGTCTTTTACGTTCTAGACACTATACGGCATAATGAAAAACCGAGTAAAATTAATGGCTTGAAGGCTAATAATTGAGCTCGGTTTCATTGATAATAATGAATTATAATTGAAATATAACGATTCAAATTATTATGCTCAGCTAGCTAGTCAAAAGAGAAAATGGCATGTGTAAGTATAAACTTCTTTCTTTATTCGCTTTGTATTCAGCAACTTCAATGGCTCACACTACGCAGGTTCTAAACGGCTATTGGCAATACGATGAATATCTCGATTCGCATCCTCTGCAACGACAATTGACGGACGCATTGAGCGAAGAAGTTCGCCGTTATCCCGTTCCTCTCGCAGTCAAGCAAGTAAAGCCAATTTCAATTTCTGTGGTTTATCCCGGGCAGCAGATTTCAGATTACTGGATTCGAAACATCAAAGCGTTTGAAATGCGATTAGAAAACCTGGGCATCAGATACAGTATTAATCAAGTATTTACTCGTCCAAATATCGATGTTAGACAACAGAGCTTGTCGCTGCTTGAAGCAATCCAAAATAAATCCGACTACCTGATTTTTACTCTCGATACCACACGCCATAGAAAGTTTATTGAGCATGTGCTGAGTTCAACAGATACGAAATTGATTCTACAAAATATTACTACTCCGGTAAGAGCTTGGGATCAACAGCAGCCCTTCATGTATGTGGGATTTGACCATATAAAAGGGACTCGCGTGATACAAGAATACTACAAGTCAGTCATCCCGAAAGAGAGTCGTTATTCCGTGCTCTATTTCTCGGAAGGTTACGTGAGTGATGCGCGCGGAGATACTTTCATCGAAGAGATGAGCCATCATGACAGTTACCAATTATCCTCTTCTTTTTATACCAAAGCGACACGAGAGTCTGGGTACCTTGCTGCGAAATCAGCATTAGAGAAAGATAAAAATCTAGATTTCATCTATGCATGTTCGACAGATGTCGCTTTGGGAGCCGCTGATGCGCTTAAAGACTTAAACCGCAATGATATCATGCTGAATGGTTGGGGTGGGGGAACCGCTGAATTGGAAGCCATTGCCAACGGTCAACTTCAAGTGACGGCGATGCGCATGAATGATGATACCGGAGTCGCGATGGCAGAAGCGATTAAGTGGGATCTCGAGGGAAGAAGTGTGCCACATACATATTCCGGTGATTTTGAGCTTGTGACGAGCAATGATAGCCCAAGCAAGATCGAGAAGCTCAAGCAGCGAGCATTTAGGTATTCTGATCAATAATGGCAAGATTATTCGGACAGGCTGGTAAGAGCCGATTAGCCACGTTATTAACCAACTCGATCTTTCTTGTTATTGGTGGGCTAATTGTGGTTATGGTTTTGCAAAACTACCAGGTTAACCGAGATGTTGTATCGCAAGAGGTTGCTCGTACTAAGCAGCAAACGCAGAGCTTGGTTCAGGAAATTTTTAACTTTCGAGTCAAGTCGATTGAGATACAACAAGATAGCTATAGCCGAAATCCGGTCTTGCTAGAAGGTTTGGTAAGTAAAGATGCTCAATCCCTCGATCTATTCTTCAATAGTATGGATCAGCTTTCTCCAGACATTACACCTGACTTTCGCTACATTATGAGTCATGACCAACTTATTTGGGATGACGCGAATTTTGAGTTCTATGGAATTTCAACGCAGCAGTTGCTGCATATTACACAAGATGTGACTACGGGTTTTGATTGGCATATTTCGCAGACCCCTTCAGTGATGGGAATGAGATACCTTATGTTAAGGCGTTCCTCTATTGTCGATTTAGAGTCTGGGGAAGTGGTCGGGAATCTTTTCGTTGGTATTGTTCTTAACAACAATTTCTCGATTGTTTATGCACTTGCTCAAGGCAGTAATGCGGATCAGGTGCTGTTAGCGGTAGGTTCTGAGGTGATTTCGGCGAGTGACAAGGATGGCGACGATAAACAAACTCAATGGTTAGCGCAATCGCCTGACGAGCTTGATTCGAGCGGTTTTACTGTTTCTAGAACGGATCTCACCATTAATAACGTGCCGACTTTTCTCTCAATTTATACGGTTCAGGATAACGAACACATTGTCCATTTTGTTCGGAGTTATTATGTTTGGTTGGCGATCACGGCTGGATTGATCATCTGTATCGCCATCTACACTCGAATCTGGCTCGGTAAAAGAGTCTCAAAAGAGTTACGTTCTTTGATGACCTATACAGATGCTTCGATTCAGGAACAAAAGCTTATCGAATTTGAAGGGTCGTCTATTCAAGAGTTTCATCAAATAGGCCAGTCATTTCAACGTTCATTTAAACGACTTAATGATCAAGAAAAGCAGTTTGCTGATTTGTTTAACTTCTCTTTGTCACCTGTGACGTTATGGAACGTTGAAGGTGAGTTAGAGCGCTTTAACCCGTCGGCTGAAAGGTGTTTTCGTACCCATGGCGCGCAAGATCAACTGATTTCCAGCTTGAAGCCGCACATTATGATGTGTGCTCAAGGTGCAACCCTGACAGGCATCAACACCGCTATTGCCAACAAAACCTTTCGTTGGAACTTATCTCCTATTATGAGAGACAACAGCGTCTCGCAGATCATGGCGCAAGGTCAGGATATCACCAGCTTCATTGAAGCAGAAAAGCAGAGTCAAGCTGCACGTGAAGAAGCAGAAGAGTCAGCGCGCATGAGGGCGGACTTCCTCGCTAAAATGAGCCATGAGTTACGGACACCGCTCAACGGTATTCTTGGTGTATCCCAGTTACTCAAAGATAAAATGGTTGACCAAAGAGACATAGAGCACATTGAAGTTCTATGCAACAGTGGTGAGCACCTATTGGCGGTATTGAACGACATACTCGATTTTTCAAAGATAGAGCAGGGGCAGTTCCATATCGAAAGCGCGCCTTTCCGCTTGGCTGAGCTGACAACAACGGTAGAAAGAATCTTCAAGCCGTTACTGGATAAAAAAGAGGTCGCCTTCGACGTTGTAAATAAGATCCCTCAAGACCGATGGGCACACAGTGATCAGGTACGTCTCAATCAGATTATTTTTAATCTGGTTAGCAACGCAGTCAAGTTTACTCATTATGGCAGTGTCCGAGTCGAGTTAGACTGTGAACAGACTGACTCTGGGTGTTTACTCAAATTAGAGGTATCGGATACTGGGATCGGGATTGATCAACTGCGCATAGCGCATATATTCGAACCTTTTGTACAAGCAGAATCAAACACGACGCGTGAGTATGGTGGCAGCGGCCTAGGTTTGGCGATTGTGCAAAGTCTTGTCACCATTATGGACGGAGATATTCAGCTAGAGAGTGAAGTCGATGTTGGGACGAAGCTTATCGTTAAAATACCGCTAAAAGTCGGTAGCAATGAGTTGATCAATGTAGAGAAAAGCGCCCTTGCTGAAGAACCCTCAACCTTGTTCCCTGAGTCACTGCATGTTTTGCTGGTGGAAGACAACAACACCAACGCTTTTATCGCGAAAGCATTTTGTGAAAAATATGGAATGACGGTTTCATGGGTTAAAGATGGTGTTCATGCAATTGAATTTTTGCGCTCAGATCCCAGTGTGGCTATGGTCCTAATGGACAATCAGCTCCCCAATCTTGGCGGTATCGAAGCGACGGAGATCATTCGTAAGGACTTAAAGCTTACTGTGCCTATTTACGCATGTACGGCCGATGGCATGCAGGAAACCAAGCAAGCCTTTCTAGCGGTTGGGGCAAACTACGTGATAGTTAAACCGATTAAAGAAATCGCGCTAAACAAAGCATTCATTCACTTCAAAGAGAACTACTACGCGAAAGTGAAATAGTATTGGGCAGCGGATAAAACGCTGCCCAGCTGTTTATCGCGCCAGTTTTTGGTGCGCACGAGAAAAATGATCGGCACAAAAAGCGCCAACGATCGAGAGTTCTCCCGCTAAGCAAAGACAGGCCGCGACCTCCGCCAAGGACTTTGCTTTCCCAGCACCATATAGCCCCATTATATCGAGGCACGCTTTCTGTGTTGGTAAGCCAGTACCACCGCCAACAGTACCTACCATCAGATTAGGTAGCGTAACGCTAGCGTGAAGTACTCCATCCTTATTGAGCAACATGCGCGTAATGCCAATCGCCGATTCAGCGACGCACGCGGCGTCCTGCCCGCAAGCAATATAGAGTGCGGCGAGGGCATTTGCATAGTGAGCATTGACGCCAATACCACCACTTAGTGCTGCACCTGTGGTGGTGACTTGTCCGAAGCGGACCATTTTTTCTGGGGTAGTATGAAGGTACTTTTCTACCAACGCTTTATCTAAATGAACCTCAGCGGTCACCTTTTTACCACGAACATGGCGTAGCGTATTGGCGTTAGGCTTCTTGTCTCCAGAGAGATTACCATCCAGAAATGCTTCCGTTGGCGGGACTGGGGAGTGAGTCAAAATGTAGTGATACACTTCGTTCGTTGCAATCGTGACCATGTTTTGGCCAGAAGCATCGCCAGTATGAAACTCAAAAACCAGATAGACTTGGCTTGCTTCGATATTGACATTGATATCGTGAAGCTTACCGTGCGAGGTTGTGGACTCCGCGACGCGTTTGAATTGATCGTATTGTGTCACAACCCATGCGACAAACTGGCCGGCATTGGCAAGTGAATCAAAACAAAATACAGGCGTGCGAGTGACCCCTTCATTGAGTAACATTGCACTTGCACCGCCAGCTGCTGTGATCAATTGAGCGCCTCTATTGTAGGACGCAACTAAAGCCGCTTCCGTGGTCGCAAGTGGGATCAGGAAATCGTCATTCGCATAAAGGCCGTTAACACGAAGTGGCCCAGCAATGCCCACCGGTACTTTAACGGTGCCAATAAAGTGCTCAATGTTTTTATTGTATAGCTCAGCATTAGCTTGGGTCTGCTCGTCAAGTAACACTGATTGTTCAGTAAGGCTAGCGAGTTTGCTCCATCTTTTTTCGAGCGTTTTATCCGAAATATACGGACTGGGTGTCAGTCTTGTTTTTGGACGTTCAAAATGGGGGCTGAGTTTTTGTTCTAATGTGAGGTTATGTTGCTCTGGCTGGAGGAAGTGGTGGTCTTTTAGTCGAGATAAATTCAGTTTGGGCATTGCAAATTAAAACGGGAAATTTGTCTGCATTCTACCCGATAGACTCGGGAACTCAATGGTTGCTTAATGTATTGCTACAATTTACTTCATTTCGTCAGACGTGAATATCAAGCAGAGTACCAATCATCTCTTGGTCACGCTGCAATACGTTGGTGCCTATTCTGCTGTATTGTTCGGCACTAGTGAGTTTGGTGAGAGGTTCAAAATCAGAAGCTGGCGCTTTGAATTCGACTTTGTTGAACTCGTAGCCGTCTTTGTTTGAGATGGATTGTAATTGCTGGTTTTGTTGGATTTCAAGCGTAGCGTCTTCGGCCATCTTCGACGACATATCAATGATTTGATAACCGGCTTGTACAGAAGATACTGGCATAAACACCTCCGCTTAATTAAAGCTTAAGGGATGATTGAAATTACAGCAAGTTGTGCTAAGAAAAAAGGCTCGAAATCAGTGACAGTTCTTCGTCAGTGACTAAGGTTTCGTCACATGAATCCAGTTTGCTATTGATCTCACCTCGCAATGTACGTAATTGCTGAGGTGACAGTGAAGAGCAAGGGCTCTTCATTAAGATGAGGTTTTATGCAGAATGGGCAGGTTGTGCCACACGGACTGCAAATTTACTCGCGAGTGAATGAAGCTCCGGCAACATTCGGTAAATGAGATGGAGTTGTTGCAGAACCATGCGTACTGAACCATCGTCTTCTTCGCGCCATTCGGATAAGCGTTGTTCTAAGGCAGGGTCATCGATATCGCTGGTATCACAGTTATCACAATGCTGATTAAGCTGGGTGAACAGCACCTCCAAATGCTGGTGAATGACTCTATGAGCATCAAGGATCAGTTTATGCGTTTGATCATCGGCAATTTGGGTTCGGTGCGCACCTAATGCAGAGATATAGCTGAGTAGGGCGTGGTTTAGAGTCAAGAAGCGATAGCTCTCATCCACCGCAGCAAGATAGCGACCGGGCTCTGCTAACATAGTGCTGATAGCGGTGGTTAACGTCGCATCTTGATTGTGTGCGTGACGGCGAGAAATGCGATAGTTGAGACTGTCTTTTTTACCAATCCTATATTGGCCGATAATTTGCGCCAGATAATTTTTATTAGCCGCTATCGCCTCTGCCATCACTTTGTGCAGACGTTTCGATTGCCAGTCGGGTAAGATTAATGCCACAGCAGCAACGGCGAGAGCACATCCGATTAACGTATCGGCAAGTCGTGGCAATACTACCGCGTATCCTTCTCCAAGTTGATTAAAGCAGAATAAGACAAGCACAGTGATAAAGCCGGTTGCGTAGCCGTAGTTAGCCAGACGAAATGCGAAGAATGCCACGCCGGATATCACTACGAAGACCAACTGACTTTCTTGTGAAGGGAAGAAGGTCAGCAGCGGTACACCGATGAATAGACCTGCAAACGTACCTAAAACCCTTGCGACAAGCTTTTGTCGTGTTGCGCTGTAGTTTGGCTGACAAACGAATAGGGTAGTCAACAAAATCCAATAACCCCGTTCAATATCGAATAATTGAATGATGCCATAACCAATAGTCAATGAAAGCGACATTCGCACCGCATGGCGAAATAGCATTGAGTCCTGAGTAAAATTGGCACTGATCCGCTGCCACATTGCTTTGAGTGTATGTGCTTCTGTGTCATCAAGAGCATCTTCTTCAAGTCTGTTCGCATCAGGGTTGTTCACATTACTAAGCTGTTTCTCTACCGTGGCAAGGTTATTAAATAGGTAGCCAAGCTGTGAGAGTAAAGAACGCCATTGTGGGTTTTGATGAGACTGCAAATAGCTAAGGGAGTTTTGCAACTCATCAAGTGCCATGACGGACTGGTTATCATGTTGATATTCCTTGCCTAAACGTATTGCGTTGGCAATTTCTCGACATGATTTAGCTTGGGTCTCTAACAAATGTTTAAACCGGAATAAAACGTCAGAACGTTCAAAATGGACAGCCAATTCTTGATAACGGTAGTGTGTTGAACTGATCCGTTCATGGATGTCTTGGGCTAGGAAGTAAATGTTGAGAAATCTATCACTGGTTGCATCCACGTGACCGCGCTTTGAACGGCTTAAAAAAGTCGCTTTGCAAGAGTTGAGCGCATTGACCGTGGCGGCATTCAAACGCGCTTCTTCCAATCGATAAGGTTGTGGCGTTAGATTTGATACCGGATGAAAGAGCTGACTTTTCGAATCAAGGTAATTGGCGAGCTGAATAAACACATTGGCCAAGCTTTGTTGAACGGGCTGAAGTGGCCATAGGGCGTGCCAAATCATAGACATCAGATAGTACCAAGCCGCACCTGAGAGCAGCATAAGTGGCTGGAACCAAATATTCGTACTTTGATGAGCACCTAGCATGGCGTAAATAGCAATCAGTAAAGAGCCAAACGCGATACTGGCGTAACGTGGGCCGATAGCCCCCAAAATAATAAAGCCAAAGGTTGAGGTAAATAGACCAATGGCAAACAACCACGGTGTATTAAACAACAACTCTATAGAAAACGCGGCGACGGCAAAACAAACCAGTGTCAAACTCTGTGATTTGAGACGTCCGGTGAAACTGTCGTCACTTTCGGCTAACGCTGCGGCAATCACACCCAGTATCAATGGGATGATCTGTTCATTGAGCTGCAAGTACCAGGCAGGTACGACCACGCCAAGAAGGGTGACGAGAATGAGCAGGCTATAATTGATGGTTTTATTTGCCCAATAGTGGCGTAGCTGACTAAATAAATTCACTTGCAGAAATCTGTAGGTCATAAGTGCGTTGAGAATAACAAGATCTATATGGTAACGAGCTGATCCAAATAAAGATACTAGATACTTTGGCTAACTTTTGTCCATTATCGATCTTGACTAACTCTGGTTGTTCGAAAACGAACGCTGTACTAGGGTAAAACCAGTGCTGTCACTCACTATTTTTAGCGTAAATCTGTCAAAAGAGAAATCAATTCAGTTATGATGATTGCAATGGAATCAGAAGGCCTACATCGAAATGCAGCTAACCGCTAACAAGACTGCACAGTTTTTTATCCAACGCGAATACTATCAAGTTGAATTAGAATCCGATGCGTTGATCCTCAGTTCAGAAACCAGCGAAGAACACATTCCGTTTAATGTATGGAGTGGTCAGGTTCAAGTCAAAAATGGCCTGTTTTGGGGAGGGCTACTTTTCTTTGCATATAGCAATGAAGGCGAAAGGCAAGCTTGGCTAGTACAGGGTCTACCGCTTGATAAGTGCCGAGACTTCGCGCGCCTTGCCATCGCACGCTACCAAAAATGGCACCAAAATCAGTGCCAACAGCTATTTATACACTTACCCAAATGGGAACAGGCCATTGAGCAGTTTCATCGTCAACCTGCTTTTCTTACCCATTCGTCAGTAAAACAATGGCAGGACTCCGTTAGTGCGGATTTCGCTCAGATGAATATGAATCTTGAAGATGCATTACTGAGAATGCCCGAACGCATGCGTAAGATTGAGCCTTGGATTAGTGATTCCGATCAGAAGCTAAAACACCGTAACGAGCTTTGGATGGAGAATGAGCTAGAAAATTGGCAAGTGCTCTTTTCGCAAATTGAGTCCTCACCATTGAATCTGAGTCAAAAGCGTGCGGTTTTGCTTAACGATAACAATAACCTCATTCTCGCAGGGGCGGGTTCAGGTAAAACCAGCGTACTGACAGCACGTGTTGCCTATCTGTTGCAAAGTCACATTGCTCGTCCTGAAGAAATTCTCTTGCTCGCGTTTGGGGGTGATGCCGCTGATGAAATGAGCCAACGCCTCAATGATAAAGTTGGATTAAGTGCAGAACGTGTCAAGGTCAGTACTTTCCATCAGTTAGGGCTGCATATACTCAATCAAGTCGAGAGCGAGCTTGTCACGATTTCTCCGTTGGCGATCGATGACAATCAACGTAAGAGCTGGTGTATTGATTGGCTCAAAAAACACTGGATGACACCAACCAACTTTAAACGTTGGCAAAAACATCTTTCGAAGTGGCCAATCGCATACTTAGCTGGTGACGATGAACTGGGAAGCCATGTTGAGAATCCGAAGCTTATCGCATGGCTAGAACAGCAGTTGTCTCAGCTCGCATTGATGGAATGTGGAAAGAAAGAACTTCAACAGTTATTGGTTGAGCACCCTGAATACACACGTTTAAACAGTGAGTTATCTTTGGTATGGCCGTGCTACCAAGCCTGGAATCAACAGCTTAAAGAGCAGGGACATATCGACTTTAACCTTATGATCTCCAAAGCGACCCAACATGTCGTCAAAGGCAAGTTTCGATCGCCGTGGCGTTACATTATGATTGATGAGTATCAGGATATTTCTCCTCAGCGTTTAGCACTGATTGAGGCGCTTTGCCAACAAGAAGAGCATAGTGACTGCATACTGTTTGCTGTCGGCGACGACTGGCAATCCATTTATCAATTTGCAGGTTCAGATGTTGATCTTACTACTGGGTTCGCCAAGCGCTTTCCAAACTCAACGATTCATCATCTTGATACTACTTATCGCTTTAATGACAAGATCGGCGAAGTGGCGAATCGATTTGTGCAGCAAAACCCTACCCAGATTCCTAAGGTGCTCAATAGTCATAAAGAGCAAAAATCGAAAGCGGTGACGCTGATTCCTGCCGGAAATGTGGAAAAAGTGCTCGATCAATTGAACAGGAATGCGAAATCGATTCAGAGTGTATTGATATTGGGCCGTAACCATTACCACAAACCTGAGCTATTACGTGATTGGCAGAGAAATTTTGGATTACTCTCAATTGAGTTTATGACTTGTCATGCCAGTAAGGGCAAAGAGGCGGACTTTGTTATAGTTGTGGGGGTCGATGAAGGGCAGTTCCCTGCCCGTGTCAAAGCACTGCACATTAATGGAGCCTTGACCCAGTCTGAAGATAGCTTCCCTTATGCCGAAGAGCGACGTCTGTTTTATGTCGCCTTAACTCGAGCGAAAAAGAAAGTCTGGGTAGCACATACAGGTTCAGGTTCTTGTTTTGTCAAAGAACTCTGTGAGCAAGATTATCCAGTCATCGTACAGAAGTAAGGAAATCACCAGTGAGCGGTCAGTATTGCATTACGTTAACCACAACAGATAGCGATGAAAGCGCGCAATTGATCATTAATTCAGTGTTGAATAAGGGATTGGCAGCGTGCATTCAGACGATGCCAATCCACAGTCATTATGTTTGGAAAGGGGAAGTCTGTTCCGCAAATCGTCCAAATCCCATTTGTAGAGGGCTATAACCCTTATTTGGCTTGGTAGAAGAGAACACACGCTGTTGAAGTAAGGCACTATCCCCTTGAGAGCCTAAGAATGCGATGCCTTCGTCTCCTCCAGCGAAGGCTGATGCGCTAGCAGCTTTTGAAGTACTGGGTCATATTGCAGAGTTTGAAACCCGGATGCTAAGCAAGTCGACATAACTCACTGATAGTTTGACGGAAATTGTGTGCGTTGAGTCATAATCATATCGGAAGCGATATAAATTTCTGAGCTAAAATATCTTTTTATGATATAATTTTGCCCAATTTTTAAACATCGGTATATGTGTTGTTGCAGTGCAATTCTGCCTACCTTATCGTTTCCAGTTCCCCCTCTGGCAGGATTGTTGTCACTGTTAAAATTTAACCAGTTTGGGTGGTAATGAGTGAGTTTTGAATCGCATTCCAACAGAAAGAAAAAAAGCCATATTGAAGAAGCTACTACCTCCTTATTCAATGTCTGTAAGCCAAGTAGCAAAAAGGTATTAGCACAGCAACCTTGTATCATTGGAGGCAGCAACTTAGACACTCTTATCCACGATGCCAAGCAAAGTGGCTGCCGTCTAGAGTACGCTTGCCATGAAGTTCAAATTGATTTGAGAGCGTATAGACGCTGGTATCAGCAAGGTGAAATACAGGCTGACCAAAGACCGACCTGCGTCAGGCCAGAGCCTGCAAGCAAAAGGCTTTAAACAACTGGTTGCTAGTCGCAGTCGGGTTGAGGCGTTCGTACGCTGGTATAACACCGAGCATAAACACAGTAAGTTAAATTACGTCACGCCATCAGAGCGTCACAATGGAAAAGATAGCGAGATTTTAAGACGTCGTTCTGATGTGTAGTCGATAGCAAGAGAACGACACCCTGCGCGTTGGTCAGGCAAAATTAGGAACTGTGAACCCGTTGGTGAGGTTCATCTAAATCCAGAAAGAGAAGCCGCTTAATAAGTAAGCGAATGATGACAACTATCTTGAAAAACGCCGATTATTTGAAAATTAATTTTTTTGCCCCAAGACTATTGTTCTTGGTTCATTCCACACGTCTAAAACAAGAGGAAATGACTACATGGAATATATCAATCTGCCGGCACTAGGTAACTTTGCGGCGTATTTTAGCACAGGACTAGCTTTCTTACTTATCTTTAAGTACATCGTTCTTGCCATCACTCCCTATGACGAGTGGAAACTAATCAAAGAAGAGAAGAATGTCGCAGCTGCGGTTGCATTAGGTGGCTCTTTAATCGGTTTTTGTATCGCTCTGTTCGGTGTGCTGCAAAACGCTGTGAACTACTATGATTTCGCTATCTGGGCTGTGGTAGCTCTTACAACACAAGTTATCTCTATCAAAATTGTCAGATTCGTTTTTATGCCTAAGTTTGTTCAGCGTATCGAAGATAACCAGGTAGGTGCAGCTGTCGTAGCAGCATCAATGTACATTGCTGTTGGTCTTCTAAACGCCGGCGCCATGACATACTAAGAGGTATAGCTGTGAAAAAAACTCAAGGTAAAGTAAATATTCATAGGCACTTGATTGGTGATCGCAAGTCTATCGTCATGTTCCTTGGATTGGGGGCTGTTGCTACGCTAACAGGCTGTGATACTAAAGAAGATCCTTACTACGCTTTTACAAACATGGATACATGCGAAAAGCAACTGCCGGGCCAGTGTGAAGCAGCGTACAAACTTGCTGAAAAAGAAGCAAAGCGTACTGCACTAAAGTTCATGGTTGAGTCGGAATGTAGTCGAGACTTCGGTCGCAATATCTGTCTTCAAGACGATCAGGGCGCTTGGTATCCAAAAATGGCTGGTTTCATCACTCACAAAGATGAAAACGTCGATTTCACGCACCCATTCTTCACAACGTTTAACCATACGCAAAGTTTATATGGGAAAGCATTCATGGCCAACGGTCGAGAAATAACCGACTTACGTGATATGAATGGTCTGAACCTGTCTCTTGAAGGTTCCTACGCAAAACCATTACCAGATTCCAAGCTGGATGTGGCATCTATCTCAGTTGCTCCAACGTCAGGTTCATCAACCGACGTTACTGATGAAACAAAAGGTGGTTCTAATGGTTCAGGTGCTTCAGTAGCTAATAGCCTGATTGCGGGATACTTGTTGTCAGAAGCATTAGATGAAACTGGCGACTATTTGTCCGAGCGTGAGCGAACTAAGCGATATCAGCAATGCTTAAAGTCAGGACGTAACGACTGTAACAGTTACACAGTTACATCGGGTACTGGGCGAATTGGAAATGTGAATAGTAATGCTGCTTACAAGACAAACACCAAACCATCACTACTAAGCACAACCGCCAAAACCAATAACCCTAGTACTACCTACAAGAGTAGCCCAACCAAAACATCAAAGTCATCTGGTGGCTTTGGTAGCTCGGGTCGTTCTTTTGGTGGTTTCGGCGGTTAAATAATTCAGGAATGCTCATGCTGCAACAAGACATTGAACCTCGCGAGGGTTGGGAAAATCGCTTACTTGAGCTCGGTTTTGACTTCTATGAGGTTTCATCAAAGCATCCTTACTGGTGCGAAAATCGATACTTTCAACTAAACCGCGCCCAAATTGATCATATTGATAAGGTTACTGAAGAACTACATGAGTTAGCTATCAAAGCGGTGGCTCACGTTTTTGATAATGACTTATTACATTTGTTCGGGTTACCAGAAAAGCACTATGATTTGCTTCGAAAATCTTGGGCTACTGATAAATCCTATTTGTATGGTCGATTTGACTTCGCTTGGGATGGTAAAGGTGAGCCGAAGATGTTGGAGTACAATGGGCAGACACCAACATCCTTGTTTGAACTGTCTGTTGCGGCATGGGACTGGATGAAGCAATCAGTAGAAGCAGGGAAAATTCCTCGCCATGCTGATCAATTTAACCTACTGGACGAACGTATCATCACTCAGTTTGCTTACCTGCGTGAAGCAAAAGGCGTTGAGTCGATGATCTTACATTTTGCCTGTGATGAGACATCATCAGAAGATAGAAGAACTGTCACCTATTTAGCTCAGTGTGCTCAAGAGGTGGGTTTTGAAACTGTAATTGTTGATATAAATGAGATTCAGTTGTCAGTTGATAACCAATTCTTAGACCAAAACTCAAAACAGATTTTCAATTTATTTTCACTGTACCCATACGAATTTGCACTTCTAGATCCGTATGGGGATTATATAGAAGAAAGTGGCTGTAAGTTTATCGAACCACTTTGGAAAGTGTTACTTAGTTCTAAAGCTTTGCTTCCTATCATGTGGAAACTCAACCCAGGGCATCCTAATTTGTTGGAGTGTTACTTCTCAAATGAAAAGGAAGTTGCATTAATCGAGAACAAAGTAACCAAGCCAATCTACTCTCGAGAAGGAGCGAACATCGAAATTGAGCTCCAAGGTGAGACTGTAGAAGGTACGACAGGGAACTACGGTGCAGAAGGCTTTATTACTCAAGAATTTGCTCCGTTAGCTGAATTTAAGAACGGTCGGGTCGTAATTGGATCTTGGGTAATCGGTAAAACAGGGTGCGGTATTTCTTTCCGTGAATCAGATAAACTAATCACAAACGACGTGGCACGATTTGTACCACATATCATTGTTTAACAAGGATATAGACATGTCTTTACAAAACATCAAAGCGCATTTAGAAGCTTCAGATCATAACTGGACTATTGGTGAAATTGAAGGAGGCTTGACCATTACCAATGGCGACGGTATTCCGGCTCATCTTGTTCTTACAGAAAACCAGATGATCATTGAAACCATTCTTTTTAAAGAGTCAGAAATCAAAGATGTGGCTCAATTCGACGACTTGATGATGCAAGCACAGAAGGGCTTACCACTAACATCGGTTGGTAAGTCAGAGATCGAAGGCACAAAATACTATGTTGCGTTTGGAGCGTTGTCATCTAGCTCAATCCTTGATAATGTAGAACTTGAGCTCGTTATGCTATTCCAGAACGTTACTGAAATTCTCCATTCTTCTAGCGATTTTCTACGAGAAACTAAGTAACCAAAAGGAAGGTAAATAATGAGTATTTTTTCACGATTAGTAGCTGGTTTTGTCGGTAAAGCAGAAGCGAAAGCTGAAGCAGTAGCAGATAAAAATGCAATTCCCGAGCTTGAGCACTATATCCGCCAAGCAGAAGGTGAAATTCAGAAGTTTGACCAAAATATCAATGAAGTGCGCGGACAACGCAAACAACATGAAAAGACGGTCCATGATCTGGAAGCCAAAATTACCGGTTACAAAGCAGATGCGCAGCAATTTGCCAACAATGACAACCAAGAACTTGCTTTGGAAGTGGCTCAAGAAATCCTTAAGCTTCAACCTCAGCTAGAAACTGCTAAGTCACGCGTTGAACAGACTAAGAAGACAGAAGATAACCTGATTTCGACTGTTCAAGGTCTGAAAGAGCGTATTGTTGCAATGAAAGAAGAAATCGATTCGATCCGTTCAACAGAGCAGCTCCAAAAGGCTCAAGCTGCAACGTTGAATGCGACAACTGGCCTTGATTCAAAATCTAAGACAGCTTTAGATGCCTTTGAGCGTATCAAAGCTCGTCAAGAGAAGAATGGTCACATGCTTGATGCAGCACAAGAGCGCGCAGCGGAAGCTAGTGCACCATCAGGTTTGGACGCTCGAATCGCAGCAGAAAAAGCAGGCCCATCTCAAGATGCTCAAGCACTTTTAGATAGCCTGACAAAGAAAGACAGTTAACATAACGTCTACAAGGGCGACTCTTTGGAGTCGCCTTTTTTCTCTGCTACAAGGATTTCATATGTTAAATAGAATAAAAAAACTTTTCGGTGGCGAGCCAACTCCGGTGCCATCGCAACCAGAAAAACCTCAATTGCCTCAAGTCCTAGGCTTACACCTTGGCGGCACATTTACTTTGGATGCACTCAAACTTCGTTCCCTTGAAAGTTCATTGATCATTGAAGGTGCTGCACCAGAGCAAAGGATTGAAGCAATAGGGGTTGTTGATTTGGATGAACGCCGAAAAATCGTTCGCTACTACACTGATGATGATGGGTTCCTTCAGATTCAGTTGGAAGACAATGAAATAATCGAGATTATCCTTTGGTACTTTCACGATACAAAGGGAATTCTTGATGCTGATTGGCAACCACTTCTTCGCGATAAAATAGCAATTGGTCAATACGAACTTGAAGGTCACCAGTTCACTCAGTCGTTTGAAGGTAACAAACCTGAAGTAATCACAGAGAAAACGTACTTCAAGAACGGAACGGAGTCTGAAACTGACCAATTCTTTATGCCATATATTCGTGAGATTGATAGTCATCATGCAAGTGTAGAATTGTTGCTTGTTTGTGCCGAAGAGAAGTACAACAAGGTTTCTGGCAACCTAGAGCATGAGTTAGTAATTTCAACAGGCGTACATCTGAACCCTATCGATATTAAGAACAACTAAAATGCAGAAAAATATCTCAAAGAAGTTAATTGAGCTTTGGGATGAGTACTTCTCAGTAGTTGCAGATGGCCTAGGTAAATTGCATTTAGGCCTGCTAACACTGAGTTTTGTTCTCATTGTCTATTTTGGTTACCTGCTATTAGGCGAAGGTCACTTGATCGAATCACCAATTAGGATGACCTATTATTTAGTAACTGTAGGCTCCACGGTGGGCTTTGGGGATTTGCACCCGCTAACTGAGGTAGGACAGGCATTCACGGCACTTGTTGTGATACCTGGCGCTCTAGGGTTATTCGCATTGGTTGCTGGTAAATTATTGGCAAAAGGAATGTCTCTTTGGTACAGGAAACAAAAAGGTATGCATACAGTTAGAAACAAGTCTGATCATATAGTGTTAGTCGGATATAACCAAAATCGGACCCCCTCACTGGTAAAACAGATTGCTCGAGAAGATAAAAGGGATATTGTGCTCATTTCAGTAGAGCAACATGAAAACCCGTTGCCGGATTTGGTTTCTTTTATCAACGTCCCTTCGTTTACCAATGAAGATGAGTTAGAAAGATCAGCTTTAAGCCGAGCTAGCTGCATCATCATCGATACCGACGCAGATGAAAATACGCTGACGATCGCTCTTTTTGCGAGTTCTCTAAATGGAACTGCTCATTTAGTCGCTCATTTTAATGATCCTGTTAAAGCAAAAATTCTTAAGTTACAATGTCCAAATGCCGAAGCTATCTCCAATCTCAGCACAGAGCTTCTGGCCAAAAGTGTCATAGATATTGGGTCAAGCCTCTTACATAGTGAAATGGTTAGTGCTGAACGCGGTCAGACTCAATATGGGATTGAAGTTAAGTCTGAATGTTCATTTAAAGTATTGGATATTTTCATAGATTTTAAGCAGAAAACTGAATCTACAATTATTGGTATGAGGCGTCGAAATGAGGAAGTTGTCATACTTAACCCTGACCTCGAGATGATTATTCATCCAGGAGATACTCTCTACTACATAAGTGATGAAAGAGTTGATTTTGATGAATGGCCAACTCCATAAAGTGAAGGCGAACCAAGTGTTCGCCTTTGTTGTTTTTAGGCGGATTACAACATAATTTCTAGTTGCTTTTTGTACAGCGATTTAGGATTCTGTTACAATTTATTCTTTCTAGCAAATATCTGATCATTACCTATAAGGTGATTATTCAGTTTTCAGATGGCTAGACTAGGGTAAATGTCAACGAATGAGGTTCTAGTCAGTTAATGAATGCAGAGGTATTTTCAAGTGGTTACAAATCGAGAAGTGTTAATAAGGGAACTGGTGTAAGCGTTTATCGGAACCTGAATACCCCATGTGGCTTCGGTAACTTGATCATCAACATTGGCGATATGCTACAAGAAGCATCGGGTGGATATTTCCCATCGACCACACACCGCGTGATCAACCCTGATGGCTCACGTCAAGAACATTCACGGCTGTTCCTTCATCCAAAACCAGAAGTCGTCTTATCTGAACGCCATACCGCAGATAGTTACTTGATGGAACGCCTAAGAGAGCTTGGTGTCATTTAGTCTGTATTCATTCACCAATTAAGAGTCAGCAAAGGTGGCTCTTTTTTTATGGCTCAGGCGACAAATGTAACAAGCAAGACTCGACAAATAAGTGATTATGTCATTTATTGAATAAAAAAAAGAGAAAGGCTTATGGACGATAAACAACAACTCACTGCCCAGTTTCAGCAGTATATGGAAAACCCGTTGCTTTGGCCGGTATTAGAGGTTCTAAGAAAACACCCAAGTGGCTGGAAAGTCCACACTTTGGCTTCTCATTTGGGCGATCTTGGTTTTATCCCCGTACTAGACCCTTCTCCAGAAAAAGATCTATTTAAGCGTAACTTTCTTATCATGAATGCGCTCTACCAACTTCAGGAAACGCTCTATCCAGAGAAATGGCTGCAAGTTGAAGCGATGAATATTGTTCTGATGCCTGCACATCAAGTCGCAGGTCATAAAGTCGACGTAAACGACCCACTGCGTGATTATTACATCCACTGGAAGAACTATGAAGCGGAAGAGGGCGAAGTGAAACGTTTACTCAATGAGTTCTGGACGCGCTACCGTCATTCTGTTGGAAGCACCAATGGAAAAAACATGGACAGAGCGAAGGCGTTGAGTCTATTTGAACTTCATCATGATGTGAGCCAAACAGAAATTAGAAGAAGATGGCGAAAACTGGCGCTCAAATGGCACCCAGATCGTGAGAAAGGAGACAGTGAACGTTTTCGAGTTCTCTGCGAAGCATGGAACGTACTACGCCATTAACGCGCTCATAAGCGGTTAAATTCTTTTTTGAGTATTGTAAGGATCGTCGTGTTCCACCAGCGTTGTTTAAAATAGCGATTTTCAACCAGAGTCGCTTCAACCCGCATTCCAAGTCGTGAGCATAGTCTGATTGCTGCTCGGTTTTCAGAGATGGTTTCCGCATAGGCTCGATGAATAGACAATTGGTCAAAGCCGTATTGCAATAGGGCTCTCATTGCTTCTTCACTGGCTCCTTTTCCTTGTGTTCCACGCACCAAACCACAGCCGATGGACGCTTGTTGTTCGTTTTCGACGCGCAGAGCGGCAATGCCTAAGTAGCTACCGGTCATCTTATCGGTAATCGCCAAATGGAACTGTTGGCGCGGTTGTTGTTCAGCTTGTGTAATGAACATCTTAACCAGTTGCTCACTCTTGGTTTGTGAGCAATCTTGTTCATTGTAAAAACGTTGATACTTGGGATCTTGGCACTGTTTAACGTAGTGCTGAATGTCCTCTTGAGTAAAATCTCGTAAAATAAGATGTTCGGTTTCCAGTATAAAACTCATGATTCATGATCTAAAAAGCGCCAGTTAAGGCGCTTTATACATCAGTTACGGTTAAAACATCATTTCGATGGTTTAAATTGAGAGCTACGCATTCTATTTAGTGCTGCCATCACATCTAACGGGCGTGGTTTCGCTAGATCGCCTTGGTTTGGCATGAGCGCAGACCAATCACCATACAGCATTTCTTTGATTTCTTTCGCAGGATTATTTACCCAGCCAGGGCGCTGAGCAAGTTGGAACCATAGCCAGCCAATGGCATTGACTTCAGCGCTAGACTCTAGTTGTTCGAGCGCAGTCAGATCGGTGAACTCTTTGCCAAAGCGCAGTGAATCGATGCCTTTGGCTGCGACTCGAAATTTTCCATCGACTAAGATTTTTTGTAGAGCTGAACAGTTCAGTGCTCGTGGACGAAAGGTTTCTAACTCCGCTTCGCTTTCATTGTGACGCTCGGTTGGATGCTGAAGCACAACTTGTTTAGCTTTCGCGGTCACATCGACAGGCTGATAGTTATGCATCTGAATAACGGTATCGGCTACGTCTAGATAATCACCTGAACCACCCATAACGATAATCGTCGATACATCCATTTGATCCCTTAGCTGACCGATGCGATCAACGAGCGGAGTAATAGGTTCATCGCCTTTACTTACCAACGCCTGCATTCGTTCATCACGAATCATAAAGTTGGTCGCTGAGGTGTCTTCATCGATGAGTAAACCACATGCGCCCGCTTCAATAGACTCTTGAAGCCATGCGGCTTGAGACGTTGAACCAGAGGCATCTTGAGTCGAGAAATCTCGAGTATCTTTGCCCATTGGCAGATGGTTAATGTAGTTAGACAGATTGAGATTGTGGACACAACGACCATCTTCAGCTCGGATCTTCATCGCTCCGTCGTTAGTGACTATGGTTTCACGACCGTCGCCAGGAATGTGGTTGTAGATAGAGCGCTCAATTGCTGTTAGCAGCGTCGACTTACCGTGGAATCCACCACCGACGATCAGAGTAATGCCTTTCTTGATACCTAGGCCTGTGATCGCGCCTTGGTTTGGGGTCTCTATTGTCACCTCAAGTGATTGCGGAGCAACAAATGGGATGGCATCTTTCATTGGTAAGTCGCAGTTGCCAGCAACTCGAGGCAGTATCGAACCGTTCCCAACAAACGCGATAAGCCCTAATTTATCAAGTTGGCTACGCAAAGCATATTGGTCTTCAATGACCTCACAATGATGTTTCAAGGCTTCTAAGTCTAGTTCACGCTCAAGAGTGGCTCGACGTATGTACTTAGGCAAATGAAAAGTCAAAAGGTTATCCGCTTTTTTGCCTAACACTGAGCGTCCCTCTGCTGGCAGATTGACGCGAAAACGCAATTCTATGCCTTCATCGGTGAATAGAACTGCCGTGCTGTCGAGTACCGCTTGTCCTGTTAAACTGATACTGAGTAAAGAGTCTTGTTTGGCAAGTTGTGCGAAACTACGCGCAATAAAATCGCGCGCTGCAATCTGGTAGTGTGCAGATTTCTTCAGTAGCCAAGCGAGTCCTGTTAATGACCAAGGGCGAACGGCACGCACACGTGATGCTGAAGCGTATGGGTCACCCTGTACGTATTCAATATGGAATGTGTAGTCACCGAAGTCGTAATCGCCTTTGATTTGCTGGTACGCACGGTAGTTCTGTTTTTCAATTTTCTTTAGCTTTGCAGTTAACTGATCCATCTTGATATCGTCGGTTAGGAACACGAAAGGCGAGGATTATAGGAATCGCTCGCCTAAGAGTAAAGGACTAGTGTGGTTGTGATGAGTAACTATATTTCATCGACGAAGATATCTGATTGTAAAGATTGTTTTCGAATTCATCATAGGGCATTGGTTTACCATAAAGGTAGCCCTGACCGATATCACATCCTTCGGTGATGATAAACGCCTCGTGCTGTTCGTTTTCTATCCCCTCAACGGTAACTTGTAAGCTCAGCTTCTGTGCAATACTGATAATCGAGCGCATGATCTCTTTGTCTTGTTCACTTTCATCAAGTTGATGGACAAAGCTCTTATCGATTTTAATGGCGTCAAACGGAAATTTTTTCAGGTAATTGAATGATGCGTAGCCCGTACCAAAATCATCTAGTGACAGCGTCACTCCCAGCTTGTTTAGCGACTGCAGCGTGTTACGTGCAACGACTTCATCCGCAATCAGACCACTTTCAGTAATCTCAAGCTCTAAGTAGCGTGCAGGTAGTTCGTAGGCAGTGAGCAGATCTTCAATCTGATTGACAAATTGTGGACTTTGCAACTGCACTGCAGAAACATTGACACTGACGCGAAAGTCATCCACCTTGGCAGACCATTCTGCGGCTTTTTGAATCGCAGAACGAAGCACAAAGCTTCCCACTTCAAAGATGAGGCCGTTTTGTTCCGCTAAGTGGATTAGTGTTTCATTGGAAATATCACCGAGAATAGGGTGTCGCCAACGAAGAAGTGCTTCTGCTCCTACCCAACGATGGGTTTCCGGTGACACTTTAGGCTGGAAATAGAGAAGCAGGTCATCGTTACGAACAGCCTGAAGCAGGTAACTTTCAAGTTGGCTGATGTTTTTCTGTGTATCGGAGATGTCCTGAGAGTAAAAGCTGAATTTATGACCGGAATCTTTACAAGATTGCATCGCTTCAGAGGCGCATTTAAGTAGACTTTTAGCACACTGGCTTTCGTCTGAACTGGCGACACCAATATAGCTATGTAGGTGTAGGCTTTCCCCTTCGACAGTAAACTTTGATTGGCTGACATCGACCAACTCCTGACATAGCAGATAAATATCGCTGTCGTAGCTGTTGGTTTCAAAAATAAACACCAAGTCAGTGGAGCTTGGACGTGCGGTTATCACATTCAATGCTGAGTGTTGATGGAGTCGCTGACGAAATTCAATAAGGATGTGTTCCCAAGTTGAGTAGCCATACTTAGATTGAATACGTCGTCCGTTGGTAAAGCCGACGTGCAGTACACCGACTTTTCGGAATTGATTATCCGAGACATTTTGGATCAAACGACTTGCCTCTGACTCGAGTGCTGAACGATTCAAAAAACCAGTCCCCAAATCATGCAACTGCTGATAGCGTACTTGACGCTCGGCGGCGCGGCGCTTGTCGATCTCTTGGTTTAGAGAAAAGTTGAGTTTGACCAGATCTTGTGTTCGAGTTTGAACGCGCGATTCCAACTCGCTGTTGAGTTGTTGAAGGTGGTAGTTTTGAAAAACGGTTTTTAGTTGTGCCTCAATGGAGTCACGAAATGACATCAACAATTGTTGATAGGTTTGATTAAACGGGTTTTCAATATTATCGAGCGCGCAGATGGTTCCGAACATTTTACCGTTAGGCCAACGTAAGGGTAAGCCGCAATACGCTAGCATGCCGAATTTCATGTCAGGATTGTTTTGCCACTGGCTATCCTTGGACGCGTTAGGCACCAAAAGCAGCCGACTTTCGTTGATCACCGTTTCACAGTAAAGACCTTGGCCTAAACCCTCTTTGTCCCCAATGTGATAGGGATGGGCATTGTTATTGTTCACGCTAAACACTTCAATATGCTCTTTGTGCACGCGCATGATTAAAGCGGCTGGTACGGAAATAATCTCAGCTAAAAGGTTAACGATAACTTGCCATCCCGAGCTCATTTCATCAGGAATTACCATGTTGTCTGTATTTAACTTAGACATACAAACTCCCTGTCGTTAATTTTTTATAAGGGCAGTCCTTGCTCTCTGTTTTAAGGATAGTCGTTACGATGCACATACGGGTAAAGAAATGTTTAATAATTAAACGGTGGATGGCACAGGAGTTCAAGGATGCATGATGAAATAGACAAAAAAAAGCCCCAAGGCTCAGCTTTGGGGCAATCAATACACTTTGTCTTATTAATGAGACGTGGTTTTAAAACAATAACTTCATTTTATAAACTTATCAATATTGATGTCGGTTGAATAATCTACACCTTGCAAATCGAATCCGTTTAAATTGAGGAACTCATGCTTGAAGCCAGAGTAATCACCTAACTGCATGAAGTTGCCGCAATCCATTTCACTGATTAACTGCTTAACTTGTGATTGTGTATCCGCATCAAGTTCCCAGTCATCCATTCTAATCAGCCTTTCACCATCAACAGGGACAGGCTCAGAGCCGTAAAGTTTGCAACTAAACAGACGTAGCATTTGTTCGATACATCCCTCATGGGTGCCTTTCTCTTTCATCACTTTATACAGAGCGATAATGTATGGGCTTAGACCTGGTATAAAGACACTCGCTTTGGTCACCAACGCTTTACAGACGGTTGCGTATGCGCCGCCTTCGAAGTTCGCCATTTTCAGATTCAAGGCATGGCTGGTTTGATGCAGGTCTATTTTCGCTCGGCCTAATGTGCCATCAAGGTAGATTGGGTGAGTCAGTTCTGGGCCAATATAAGAAAAGGCGATCGTTTTACAACCATGAGCAAGCGACTCTGAATTGATCAGAGCATCGATCCATGCTTCCCAGTCTTCGCCACCCATGACCTTGCGTGTCGCTTCTGCCTCTTCTTCGCTCGCAGCTTCTAACTTTGAGTTGTACCACTTATCATTTTCAAGCAGTAGCGTAGTCCCTGACACAGGTTGACCAATAGGTTTAATAGCAGAGCGCCAGAACTGTCCTGGTTGTTCTTTTGGTCTCACGCCTGACGCAACACTGTAAATAATCAGGTCAACTTCACCTTCAAAATAGGTTTCGATCGCTTCAATGACGTCATCTTTTATCTGTTTAGAAAAAGCATCGCCATGGATATTTACAGCGATTCGTCCCGCGCGTTTGGCGTGGCGTTTAAAATAGTAATTGTTGTAGAAACCCGCAGACCCTGTCCCTTGTTCAGAAGGTGCTTTTTCAAACGATACGCTAATGGTGTCAGCCTGAGCACCGAATGTCAGAGCAATTCGGGAGGCTAGGCCAAAGCCAGATGAACCACCGATGATTAAGACGCGTTGGGGCCCGTTGGTTATGAGTTGAGAAGACTTTACATATTCAATTTGGTTAAGCACGGCTTGCTCACAGCCTAATGGATGTGCGCTGCGTGCAACAACGCCATCTATTACAGGTTTTATAATCATTTTTTGTCCTTCACCTACTGAGGGTATTCGGAGAAAATTAACGTAAAGCTATGTAAACTTCATTGAGCTAGGGCAACTAGAAGTGATTAATTAACTGATTGGCAACAAAACTTGAAATCCAAGCTTGTGCCTCCGGCTTAGGGTGAAGGCCATCGTCCATCATCCACTCAGGTTTGATAATCACACCTTCAAGGAAAAAGGGCAGTAAGGGGACATCGAGCTTTGCGGCTAATGAAGGATAAACGGCTGAAAAGGCTTCAGTGTAACGCTTGCCATAGTTTGGCAGTACATGGATCTGCATAATAAGTGGTTTGGCATTTGTTTGCCTAATTAATGCCACCATTTGTGATAAGTTGTTTCCAATCAGACCCGGTGGAAAGCCACGCAGTCCATCATTGGCTCCAAGTTCTATTAGGACGTAGTCAGGTTTGTGCTGCTCTAACAGTTTAGGAAGACGTGCTAAACCATTGCCCGTTGTGTCGCCAGAAATGCTAGCATTGATTACGGTAACATGTTGATCCTTATTGGCGAGATCTTGCGTAAGAAGAGATGGCCATGCTTGCTCGATCGGCATTTGGTAGCCAGCGCTAAGGCTATCACCGAGAATCATCAGGGTTTTGCTATACGCAGGATTAATAAAAGTCAGTAAAAGTACAAAGGAAAGTAGTCGAAACATGCAAACATCCGTAATTAAAGCACACTCATTGTCTAAGATAGTCTCTACTAAACAAGAGCAATTAACAATCCTTGAAGACGTCAATCTCGACATCAAGGAAGGAGAAAGTGTCGCTATTGTAGGGACATCTGGTGCTGGAAAATCGACACTGATGACATTGCTGGCAGGTTTGGACATCCCCACCAGTGGTGAAGTGAACCTTCTAGGACAATCGTTACACACGCTTGATGATGAAGCGAGAGCGGCTATTCGCAGTGAATCGGTTGGCTTTGTGTTTCAAAGTTTTTTACTCATCCCGAGCCTTAGCGCGTTAGACAACGTCACTCTCCCTTGTTTGCTGAAAGGTGAAAGCGAAGATAAGCAAAGGGCGACGACGTTACTTGAATCTGTAGGGCTTGGAAATCGTATCCATCACTCTCCAACGCAGTTATCCGGTGGGGAGCAGCAGCGTGTAGCTTTGGCACGTGCTTTTATGATTCAGCCTAAAGTACTGTTTGCCGACGAGCCAACGGGTAATTTAGATGAACAAACGGCGAGCACGATCATTGAGCTACTGTTTGAACTGAATAAAAAGCATGGTACGACACTGGTTTTGGTGACGCATGATCAGAAACTCGCGAAACGTTGCGATAGGGTGTTGACCATGAAAGCAGGCAAGCTGGAGGCTTAGTGATGGGGAAATCAAATCACGGAGCATTTAACAGTCAGATGATACGCTGGAGCATTAGCGAGATCAGACAAGGCCAATTATGGCCAGTCTCGATTGCATTGGTGATGATCATCGCGTGTATATTTGCCCTCACCGCGCTTGCAGAGAGAATGGAACAAGTGGTGGTCAAGCAGGGTAAGCAAGCATTGACCGCAGACACAGTATTTACCTCGTCAAACCCTTTGCCTGCCACGCTCACAAAGCTCGTAGAACAAAGTGGTCTCACTGCTTCACAACAGACACGTTTTGCAACCATGGCATTTAGCGACAATGCGATGAAACTTATCACCGTTAAGTCTGTTGATAGTCGCTACCCGCTGCAAGGGGAGATGCGACTGAGTGATGACAAGCTTGAATATTCAAAAGTGGAACCTGGGCAGCTTTGGCTAGACGAACGGCTATTTGCACAGCTACAAGTTGAAATTGGTGACGCCGTCACAGTTGGCGACGCGGATTTTACCGTCAGTGGGCGAATAGTCGAGGAACCCGGACTGAGTTTTAACCCGTTTCAACAAATGCCATCTGCGTTTATTCATAGTGATGATCTAAGTAAAACAGGTGCGGTGCAAATCGGTAGCAGAGTTCGCTACAGCCTGTTCATTGACGCGAACCAGTCGGAGATTGAACAGCTCAAAGCGAACGTCACATTGACACCTAGTGACCGTTGGCGTGACCAAAATAGTGCTAGCCGAACCAATGAAGTATTTCAGAGAACGGAACAATACCTTTCCCTAACGGTGGCGATCGTGATCATCATGGCAGCGACGACATTGGTGTTAACTTGCCAGCACTACGTAGCAACGAGGAAAAGAACCATTGCGATGCTCAAGAGTTTAGGGGCGAGCAAGCGTTGGTTAACTCGCTGGTTGCTGACTCAGGTATCCATTCTTCTTATTTCTGCTATTGTACTGGGCACGTCTTTAGGCATACTGCTTGAGTTTTTGCTAAGAATACCATTGGTCGATTTATTACCTAATCCACTGCCTAGCTATGGTATCAAACCGGCAATAATAGCAATAACCACCAGTATTCTGATTGCCATTCCTGCGTTAGGAATTCCGCTGCTCAATTTGATTAACGTCAGTGCGGTAAATGTGATGCAAGCTGAGCAACATTCTCTGCAAAGCAAGCAAAGATATCTGTTACTTTTGTTCCCGCTAATCCCCATGTTAGTCGCGTATTACGATAATTTATTGGTGTGGATAGTGTTAGCCGGAATGGGCGTATTGTTCATTGTGTTAGGGCTACTGAGTGTAGTGATTACAAAATCACTCGCTAAGATGCCTTTGTCTCCTCCGCTCAAGTTAGCGTTGAGCAGAATAAATCGTTCTATGTCAGCGACAGGAATTCAGTTCGGTGCTTTAGCTCTCTCTTTGATGTTGCTGTCAACGATGTGGCTAGTACGAACCGATCTGCTATCCGATTGGAGTAGAACCATACCCAAAGATGCCCCCAACGCGTTCGCCCTTAACATTGCACCTTACGAAAAAGAGGGTTACTTGAAAGTTCTGGATGATAACGCTATTGAGCGTTCTCAGGACTATCCAATCATTCGCGGTCGCTTACTTGATATTAACGGGGTTGACGCTAAGTCGCTGGCCAATGGTCCTGAGTCGAGTGATGCGTTGAGAAGAGAGATAAACTTTACGTTTGCTGATGGCATTCCGGCTCACAATCAATTGATCACAGGTCAATGGAGTGAAACCAATGGTGTGTCCGTCGAACAGGATGTGGCCGATGAACTCAATTTATCTATTGGCGATGAGTTAGGTTTTGTCATTAATAGCCAAACCGTGACGGCAACAGTTAACTCGATTCGTTCTGTTGAGTGGCGGGATATGAAGCCTAACTTTTACTTTATCTTTACCAAAGACGTACTAGCCAACATACCGGCTACTTACTTAGTGAGTTTTCGGGTTGAAGATAGTCACAACGAATTGCTCAATGGTTTATCTCGTCAATACCCCACAGTCAGTCTGATGGATATACGAGTGATGGGCGCTAAGATTCAGCAACTGCTTGAACAGATTGTTTGGTCGATAACATTACTGGCAGCAATCGGTGTATTGTCTGGATTATTGTTGATTTTCACCTTGTTGCGTTTGAGCTTAGGGCAGCGACAGGATGAAATTCAACTTTACCGGACGCTAGGAGCGAGTAAAAAGCGTGTAGAACAAACCATTTGGGCTGAATATGGATTGATGTCTTTGATTGCGGCCTTAATCGCATCAATCGGATCAGAAGCTGTCGTTGGGGCTCTGATGGTGTACGGATTTGATCTTAAGCCCAACCTACATCTCGTGCTGTGGATTACACTGCCGTTAGGTACTTTTTTCACATTGGCGCTGGTGGTTAACAGCCTAATAAAAGGCCTACTAACCCCTATAAATAAGGCAGTTAGCTAAATCTATTCGGCCAAGTTGTTCAGTTATCCACAAAAACGGTGGATAAAGTTTGGGATAACTTGGCCTGTAGATAAGTTACAATTTGCCACAAGCCTCTATAGCAAAAGCCCGTCAACGATTTGTTATTCACAGAAGCAATTATTTCTGGTTTCACCATTTTTGAGTCAAGCACTTTTTTCATTTTTTTTCGTCAAAATGTCACTAATTCACCATGCAAAAATTGTGATTTTATTCACTCGTTAATGGCAGTAAAATATCCTGAGAATGAACGAATTAGCCACATTAATGCAATCTGAATCGCAACAAATTCGCACTCCTAGCGTCGCCATTATTGGCGGCGGTATCGCAGGAGCAACGGCCGCTGTCCACATGGCGGAGTTGGGCCTAAACGTACACCTAATCGAGAAAGGATCTGGGCTGGTCAGTGGTCCGCCGATATGCCACCTCCATGCTGGTGGAAATTTGTACAGAGAGATCTCGACTGAACAATGTATCGAGCTACTAAAACAATCTATCGACACCGTTCGCTTGTATCCGCAAACCGTCAATAAACGTCCAACGGTCATCGCGGTGCCATACAGTGATGGAGGCTCGCCTGAAGAGCTGTACGAGCGCCTTATTACGATTCAAGACTGCTATGCTGAACTTGTAAAGCAAGACATAGCCAACAAGGTGCTTGGTGAACCCGCAGACTACTACAAGTTTTATAGTCGTGATGAAATTGAAGCCCTAGCATGCTTAGAGCAACCCCAAAATCCTACTACCATTGATGAATGGCTGATTCCTTTTGCCAAGCATGTGGATTTGGAGGTGTTAAAATTTCCGGTTGTTGCTGTTCAAGAATATGGGTGGAGTGTTTTTCGAATTGCAGCATCAGCGACGTTGGCTCTAGAAAAAATGCCTAACTGCCAACTTAAGGCACAAACTCAAGTGATAGGTGTTGAAGAGTCAGACCAAGGTTGGACAGTGGAGTGTATCGACAGAGAGGGAAACATTGAGTTTCTTCAGGTAGATTACTTGGTCAACGCTTGTGGTTATGAGACAGGATCAATCGATGACTTAGCGCAGAAACCACGTGAACGTCTGGTCGAGTTTAAAGCGGCCTATGTGACACATTGGCCACAATGCGAAGAACTTTGGCCTGAAGTAATTTTCCACGGACCACGTGGCACACCAAACGGAATGGCACAGTTGACACCTTATCCTGATGGTATTTTTCAATTGCATGGCATGACCAAAGACATCACATTATTTGAAGATGGTTTAGTTGCTTCTAGCGCTGATTCATCACAGCCAAGCTTACCACTGCGGTTGAAAACTAAAATCCAGAAAGGCTGGGATGAGGACGTTATTATTCAACGAAGTCGACGTGCAATAGAACATATGGCGCGATTTATCCCTGATTACTCCGTGGCTCATGAGTTCGGTACACCATTGTTTGGTGCACAGCAAATACCCGGCAAGGATGACACATTGCGTGCGGCTGATGTGACGTTTGAAGGCAAGCACTACGCGCGGGTGGAGGTGGTGAAAGGTTCATCAGCCTACGAAGCGGCGGTAAAACTCGTCCAGCAGTGGCAACTGTTTCACTACCAAGACCTGACGATTGAGCAGCTTCATCCGATCACGCTTGCTCTTAGTGAGGCAGAGATTGAGAGCAGAGCGAAAGAACTGGCGCAAGCGAGAACATATCCACAGCAACTCGCTCAATATTATGGTCAATAGCGGTTATTAGGGCCGCGTGGCCCTAATAGCCGAAGAATCGTGCCCATTGACACCATACATCCTGCAAACCCAGTAAATCACCCCGTACAAAGCGGACTTTTTGCCCAGGTTTCGCTTGCGCAAGGCGAGGCAGGTCAATCCTTGCCACACAACCGATTTTTGGATAGCCGCCGATAGTCTGCCTATCATTTAGAAGCACTATGGGTTCACCACTTGGCGGGATCTGAACTGAACCTAGTGCAATTCCTTCGCTTAAATATTCTTTTTCCGGCGCTGCAATCTTATTACCAGAGAGTCGATAACCCATGCGATTGATCAATTGGCTGACATCAAATTCAAGATTGTACAACCCATTAATAGCGTCACGTGAAAAATCACCTACCTGATAACCTTCTATTAGACGTAGTTCGATAGGCAGGTTGTAATCCGGTTTATAGCGGAACGTCATTTGTACTGGTCGACGATGGGGGACATGCGGCGCAAATTTGAGTACATCTCCAAGTGATAGTGGACAGCCTGATGCTAACCCACCCAACTGATCTCGCGTTACGGTCGCGGCACTGCCTAACTGAGGTGGAACGATGAATCCGCCTTTAATCGCTAGGTAACTGCGTAAGCCATTTTTAGGTAGTCCAAATGTAAGACGTTGACCTTTGCTCGCTTTAAACGTTGACCAGTTTTCAAGTGGTTGCTCATCCAGCCGTGCGGCAAGATCACCACCAGCGATGGCCATTTCACAGCTTGAATGAATAAGAAACTCTGCCTGACCTAAGGTTATTTCAAGTGTGGGCATGTTGACCGTGTTGCCCAGCAAATGGTTCGCCCAGCTATAGGCGTAGTCATCAACAGGCCCACCTTGTGTTATACCAAAATGCGCAAGGCCAAATCGACCAAAGTCTTGGATCAAAGTCTGTTGACCCGGTTTAATGACTTCAACGTAGCACTCGTTTATCATTGCCATCCCTCAGTTATTTGCCCGCCTAGACTAATAAATTCATCTAATTCAATGCGTTTTAAACGTACACGTGTACCGATAGTAAAAGGCAGGATAGGGTGACTATTGGGATGGTAAAGGTCGATAGGACAATTGCCTATGATGTTCCACCCTCCAGGACTATCGCTTGGATAAATCGCGGTTTGGTGGTTCGCGATACCGACGCTGCCCTTTGGTAAAGATACCCGAGGAGTGCGTTTTCGTGGCAGTTGAATAGCGGGGTCAACTTGGCTAAGAAAGGCAAATCCTGCTGAAAATCCAATCGCACCTACCGTGTACTCAGCATCGCAGTGGCGTGAAATCACGTCGTCAATGGCTATTCCTTTTTCAGTATAGAGTTCAAGGTCTGGACCCACTGAAACATCATAATAGATAGGCAGCTCTAAGATATCTGGCTGATGGTACTCCGGCATGTGATGTAACGCTTCGGTCACGAGTTTTTCCAAATAGGGGACGAACTCAAAAATTGAAATGCGGTGAGGAAGGTAGTCAATAAGGATTGAATCAAAGGAGGGAGTGACATTCATCACCCAGACCCCAAGCTGGTTGCTGAGATAATGACTGATTTCTCCAATGACCCAAGAAAGGTGGTCGTTAGGATCACTATGAAAACGGATTAAAATTGAACATTCCGCAACGGGATCAATGGACGTGTCAATGTTCATTAGCCCGACCTCTCTTGTTGGATTAACGATCTGATTTTCTCGATGATCTTGATTCCCTGTTCGTTATCACCATGCACGCAAATCGTGTCTGCATCGAGAGCAATAGAGAATCCGTCTATCGTGCGAACTTTCCCATACTGAACAATTTGTTGAACTTGATTGAGAATATCGTCTTCGCTGCTAATAACGGCGTTCGGCATACTGCGGGGCGCAAGTTGTCCATTGGCTTGATAGCGTCGATCAGAAAAAGCTTCAAATAACAGAGGCACATCATATCGATCGGCGATGTCGAGGAGTCGTTGATTATCTGTGATAGCGAGAGTCATTAAAGGTAAGTTAAAGCTAGAGACAGCATCAACCACGGCCTCAAAGATAACCATATCTTTTTGCATGTCGTTATATAGTGCCCCGTGGGGCTTTATGTAACTGAGCTCGCAGTTGTGGCTCTCACATAACCCTTTAATCGCTCCAATTTGGTAGATAAGCATCGCAGTAATTTCTTCTGCTGGCATTGGAATACTGCGTCTGCCGAACCCTTGCAGATCGGGGTAACTGGGATGCGCGCCGACCTTAACGTTATATTTGATCGCAAGTTGAATGGTATCACTCATGATCTTAGGGTCGGAGGCATGAAATCCGCATGCGATGTTCGCCATATCAATATGTGGCATGACTGATCGGTCATTACCCATTGTCCAAGAACCGAAGCTCTCACCCATATCACAATTGAGACTGATTGAACGTTTTATCATCAATGAAAGAATTCCCTAATCAAATCACCTAGTAACATGTTTCAATTGACTAAATTAAACAGTGATCGGTTTCATTTTTTAGCCAACAAACTGAAAAAACTAATTTGTTATGTGTGTAATTAAATATTGATAAGTGGAATAATATAATTTGCTAATATTGTCAGGTTCCTGAATGTATAAAAGATCACTATTCTCCATGGTTCTCCTCACAGCTTCGACGGTTGCTCATAGCGAGAGCGATCTCGATGAATTGGTATCAATGAGTTTAGAAGAGCTTTCCCTACTGCATGTAACTGTCGATTCTGCTTCGAAGTTTTCTCAAGATCTCGCTGATATTCCTGCTGCGGTTTATGTACTGAATGGAGAGCGGATTAAGCGAAGTGGCGCAAGATCGTTGGCTGACGCTCTTAATCTAGTGCCGGGGCTTAGAGTGAGTCACTATTCCGCGGCGGAGCCGATCGTATCTTCACGTGGCTTTCACAGTGGCCTATTTAATAAAATGTTGGTTCTTCAAGACGGACGTAGCCTTTATAGTCCGATATATGGTGGCGTCTATTGGGCGGATGTAGATTATCCGATGGATGACATTGACCGCATTGAAGTGCTTCGTGGGCCTGCTGGGAGTATTTGGGGAGGGAATGCGGAAAACGGTGTGATCAACATTGTGACGAAGTCAGCGACGGAAACGTTAGGCGGGCAAGTCTCCTTCAGTTATCAAAAGTATGGCAGTTATGATCTCTCGGTACGCCAGGGTTTATCGCTATCATCAGACATATATGCTCGTGCCTACTATAAGCATAAGTCTGAAGTCTACCAGCCCATCACGCCAGATACGCGCTGGAACATGCACAGTGCAGGCATTGTTGTCGAGCGGCCTCATCAGTGGATATTACGCCTAGGAGGAGAGAAAAGTAGCGTCATTCAAGATATGTTCACGGTTGACTACGCTAATGGCTTTGCCACTGGGACAAGTTATTCCAATGAAACCATCACTAGCCATTCCTATTACGCACAACTCGATACTCGCCAAACTCTCTCAGACAATACAGAAAGTAATTATCGCTTCTGGCTTCAACAAAACTACGACTCTGCTTATGATGCCCCCGGAAAATATTCAACTTTTGACGCCGAGTTCAACTTCTCGACGCAACTGACTCCGCGTCAGCAGATTATTTATGGCGGTGGTTACCGCTATATCGCTCTCGATCTAATGCATCAGTTCTCAGGCTATGATCTCAACTCAGTGGATTATTATGTACGGTTGTACAATATCGACTCTGCTGCCGACAGTATTGTAAATAGTTATATCCAGCATGAAGGACAATGGACTAACAAGCTAAAAACGGTTGTGGGTGTTAAAGCTGAGTATTTTGAACAGGGAGATAGCTTAGAACTTTCTCCGCAATTAAGAGCCATTTACGATGTTGATTTCATTAGCAGCGTATGGGCTGGAGTAGGCAGGGGTATCGTTGCTCCTTCTTATATGGATACCAACTCCATTTTCATTGCCAATCATCTGTATTGTCCAGCAGGAAGAGATTGTTCAAGTGATTTCCGTCATCTTGAATACTTCTATCAACTGACCCTGCCTTCGGCAGAGCGAGATCTAGAAACTGTCATTACCTACGATATAGGCTATCGCTTAATTACGGAGGATGTCGAGCTTGATGCGTCTGTGTTTTACAGCCATTACGACAATATCGATGGCGTCGAATATCAAGGGCGTTATCCGGGTTATGACCAAATTGACATCTACCAGTTAACTTACAGCTATGTTGTCGACTCTTATGGGGTAGAAATTGCCACTCGTTGGATGATCAACGAGTCTTTGTCCTTGTATGGTAGTTATAGTTATCTCACTCTAGATCATGATTGGCAGCCTTCGTCTACGAGTAACGGAAGTGCAGAAGGAAGCTTATCTATAGATTCTCAACATTTGGCGTCTTTGCAAATGTTATGGCAGGTCACTCAACAAATTCAGTTTGACCTTTTGCTCAAAGGGCAAGAGGTGAATTACGTGAGTAATGCCCATTTGGACAATTACCTCACGCTTGATGTGAGGTTGGCGTGGCAAGCTAACCCTAGTGCGCCGTTAGTTGAACTATTGGTACAAAACCTTGCCGAGAATCAGGGATTCTATGAAGACATAAACAGTTTCTATTTGCGTGAGGAACTCATCGCGTTGAGGCTGAGTTATGAATACTAAGCATTTTCGCTCATTCTGGCTTATTGTTATTGGACTACTACTGGGTAGTAAGCAAGCTTGTGCAGCGCCGTATAGTGAAGATCAAATTAAGGCCGTCTACCTCTATCGCATCGTGAGCTTTATTTATTGGGAAGCGGAGGAGCAGATGGATAGCATCAATATTTGTCTTCCCGACAGTGAAAAAATCCGAAGTCTACTCTCCGAGATTACCCAAGGAAAAATAGTACGAGATAAGCCTATTCGAATTACTAGCGATAATTGTAATCTTGTCTATTTATCGCAAAGAAGCAGTTTGTCGCTGCTCAACTCTTATCCCAAAAGCACGGTTACTGTCAGTGACGTTACGCGTTTTACTGAATACGGCGGCACCGTGGAGCTGGCGACTAAAGCAGGACGAATAAAACCTAAAGTTAACCTCGACAACCTTGGCAGCTATCGAATATCTTCAAATTTATTACGTGTTTCAGACGTTGAGGGGGAGCTATGATGAAATCACTCACCGATCTGTCACTCAAAAGTAAATTGATCATACCGATCATCGTGTTTACTGGACTTGTTTTCCTATTGTCTCAGGGGTATGCGTTTTACCATGCTGTGGATACACAGAGAGATAATCTAATCAACCGAGTCAGTGTGCTGGCCAAAGGTGTGGCGTATAACTTACAAGCGGCCATTCTATTTGATGACAGTTTAGCCGCGAAGGAAGTGTTGGATGCTTTCTCTGCGGATGAAGAAGTGGCGAGGGTTAAACTCTACACTCCTGACGGTCAATTGTTCGCTATGTATGAGAGAGAGGGTCCTGTAGCACCAGTTCCGACAGAAGGACAACGGAATGAGATCAACCGACAAGGGTATTCGATCGGTAAGGATCATATTTTCTTGCTGGTTCCTGTCGAGCTAGAACAAGAAGTGATTGCCAAACTGAGGGTGATTATATCGAAATCCTCCTTCCAAGAACTCTATGATCGCGCGTTGTTCGATAGTCTGATGTTCTTGCTCTTGATGGTGTTAGCTGGCGTTGTATTGTACATGACCGTGCAGAAATACATTGTCGAACCAGTCTACCAGTTAAATATCGGTATGCGTTCGTTTATCGACAGAAAGCAAAATACTCTAAATGTACACCCGACGGCTAATGACGAAATTGGTGCGCTGGTTCGTGCCTTTAACACCATGCTGGATAGATTGAAGCAAAGAGACCAACAAGTTGAATACACATTAGATAGGTTGGAAGAAGAGAAATCGTTCGCCAATGAAGTGGTCGAGGCGGTAAAACATGCGCTCATGGTGGTCAATTCAACCGGTGAAATTATTCATTTTAATGCTTCCGCTTGCCAAGTGTTCCGTTGTACGAGCGCGTTTCTTAAAGGTGCGAATATTCTCGACTTTATTGGTGGGCGAAACTCGGAGAGCATTAAGCAGGCACTCAAACAGCAGCATGAATTTATCGACCAACAGTTTTGGGTAACGGATGTGTTTGAACAGCGTCAGTTACTTCAAGTCAGTTGCGCCAAACTGACCAAGTTAGGTCAGCTTCTGTTTGCGATTCAGGACGTTACGGAAGTTGAACTAGCGCTACAAAGGCAGCGACTAGCTGCTGGCGTGTTTGAACACAGTCAGGACGCGTTGATAGTCACTGATGAAAATGACGTTATTACCATGGTCAACCCTGCATTGACATTGTTGCTTGGCTACCCTCAAGAGTCATTATTAGGAAAAAACACCGATGACATCTTCGAATGGCAGCAATTCCGCTCGCTTATGCCAACAATCAAAGAGGCGGTGATAAGTTATGGGCAATGGCAAGGTGAGGTATGGGAAAAACACATCTACGGACATCAAGTTCCTATGTTTGTAAAGGTTTCGCGTATCGTAAACAATGACGACGAGAATGCATTTGACTATGTCTATATTTTAACCGATTTGTCGAACCTTAAGGAGATGGAAAGGCTAGAACATCTGGCGCACCATGATTCCCTTACCGGTCTAGCGAATCGAGCCAAGCTTTATCGGGTACTGACGGAAGTACTCAAAAGTGAACAAGAAAACAGAACTGGTCTCGCGTTACTCTATCTCGATTTGGATGGGTTCAAAGGTGTGAATGACACCTATGGCCACGACGCGGGGGATGAGGTGCTTAAACAGGTATCAGAACGCCTTTTGTCACAGGTGAGAACCAATGACTTAGTCGCAAGGCTTTCCGGTGATGAATTTGTGGTGTTAATCAACAATACGACCAAGCAATCTATATCTTTATTAGCCGAGCGTCTAATTGCATTGATCCATAAAGACATTGTTTACAAAGGCCGTGTTTTGAACGTAGGTGCTAGTATTGGCGTACACTTTGTAGAGGACTACGACGAGAGTATGGACGAAATGCTTAAAGCAGCGGACATGGCAATGTACCAAGCCAAGGCGAGTGGAAAAGGTCGATTTGTCATCAATCAGGATTGATTGTTCTGCTAAGTGTATCCCTATCCTGTATTTTACCCCGACTTTTGGTTAATATTTGCCTTAATAATTCAGAAGGTTAGTGATATGAATATTTTGGTTACCGGCGGCATGGGTTACATTGGCAGCCACACCTGTATACAGATGATTGAAGCGGGTATGACGCCAGTCATCTTTGACAATTTGTACAACAGCAAAGCATCTGTACTGGATCGTATCCAAGATGTAACGGGCGTTCGACCGATGTTTATCGAGGGCGATATCCGCGATAAGGCGCTGCTCGTTGATGTGCTAAAGAGTAATGACATTCAGGCGGTTATTCATTTTGCTGGGCTTAAAGCGGTCGGTGAGTCGGTCGCGATGCCGCTGGAATACTATGACAATAACGTCAATGGCAGCCTGGTCTTGGTTGCCGCGATGCGCGAGGCCAATGTGAAAACACTCGTTTTTTCGTCTTCTGCAACTGTGTATGGCGATCCGGCGAGTGTGCCAATTACTGAAGACTTCCCGACTAGTGCGACGAACCCTTATGGTCGTAGTAAATTGATGGTTGAAGAGTGTCTATCCGATTTTCAAAAAGCAAACCCTGAGTGGAGTATTACGCTTTTGCGCTACTTCAATCCTGTTGGCTCACATCCATCAGGTGAACTCGGTGAAGATCCGCAAGGCATTCCAAACAACCTTATGCCGTTCGTCTCTCAAGTCGCTGTTGGTCGTCGAGAATTCTTGTCTGTATTTGGCAATGATTATCCAACCAAAGATGGTACGGGTGTTCGAGATTACATTCATGTGATGGATCTATCAGATGGTCACGTTGCCGCGTTAGACAAGGTCGGTCAAAAATCGGGTCTACATATCTATAACTTGGGGACAGGCAATGGCTACAGTGTGATTGAAATGGTAAAAGCTTTTGAACTTGCCTCTGGTAAAAATGTGCCTTACCAGATTGTCGCGCGTCGCCCCGGTGATATTGCAGAGTGTTGGGCCGATCCAAGTAAAGCCAGCAAAGAGCTTGGTTGGCAGGCGAAGCGAACTCTTGAAGAAATGACGAGTGACACATGGCGATGGCAGTCGAACAATCCACAGGGTTACCCAAATAAATAGCAAAAAAAACCACCGCAAATGCGGTGGTTTTTTTTACGCTTGATACAAAATAGGCAAAATTGTGTCAGCGCGGAGGGGAAACGTTATTCCACCTCTTTATCTTTACCTAGCGATAGTATCCATAGAGAGATTGCAGCGACTACCGCAAAGCCAGATAAAATGATAAAAGGCATGGCACCATAGCCGAGGATATGCCAGATAACGGATTCTAAAGTACTCATTTTCTGTGCTCCTTATTGCCAGCCTTCAACACCGTTCATGTCAGGCAGTTTGTGTGCAATACCTTTGTGACAGTCTACACACGTTTTCTCACCAGAGGCTAGGGCAGTAGAGTGCTGTTTTGCACTACGCTGACCTTGCTCAGAGAAATCCATATACTCAAATTCGTGACAGTTACGACATTCAAGTGAGTCATTCTTCTTCAAGCGAGACCATTCTCGTTCAGCTAAGTACGCTCGACGCTCCTCGAATTTCTCAGGTGTGTCGATGGTATTTGTTACAAAATGCGCAAACAACTCTTTCGATGCTTGAACCTTACGAACAATCTTATCTGTCCACTCGTGTGGTACGTGACAGTCTGAACAGACTGCACGTACACCAGAGCGGTTAGAGTAGTGGATTGTTTCTTGAATTTCCTCGACGATAGGTGCGTGACAGCCAGAACAGAATTCCTCTGTATTGGTTGCCTCCATCCCCGTGTTAAATGCGCCCCAGAATAGAAGACCACCAGCGAAACCCATAAATAGAACTACACCGACCGCAGCTTTACTTGGGGTTGCCAATCGTTTCCAAAACGCTTTCAATAATTTCATAGATAACCTCTTATTTACTCACGTGCTGCTTATTTAAGCGCATCAACACTCTTGAACTCATTTTCAACAAGCGGTTTTGCATTGGCTTGAGGAACGTGACATTGAAGACAGAAGTAACGGCGAGGTGATACATCTGCCAGTACTGCGTCTTCGCGGTTAACGTAGTGCGTTACACTGATCTTAGTTGCGCCCATCTCTTTTGCATTCTTCCAGCTGTGACATGCGAGACATTTGTTCGCATTCAGAGATACCTCATAGCTACGAATGTTGTGAGGGATCAACGGTGGCTGGTAAACAAAGCTACTGTCGAGTACTTGTTCGCGTGGGTATTTTTTAAACTCATCAGCAGAGCGAGTTGCTTCTAATTCACTCACACCACGTAATGACTCTAAGCCACCGATACCACCAGGATTCTCAAGCTCAGCTACAGCCGTACCACTCATTAAAGCACCAACAGATAACAGTGCAATTAGGAATTTTTTCATTATTCATTCTCCGCCTATCGGCTAAATTCTTATCCCTGACTGACGAATCAGTCAGGGCATGCAAACTTACGCAATCTTAGTGATCTTGACTGGACACTTCTTGAAGTCAGTCTGTTTAGACAGAGGATCAGTCGCGTCTAGGATCAGTTTGTTAATCAGAATGCGTGCATCAAAGAACGGTACAAAGACCAAGCCTTCTGGTGGACGGTTACGGCCGCGAGTTTCAACACGTACACGTACTTCACCACGTTTGTTCGCAATCAGAACTTCATCGCCACGACGGATACCGCGTGTTTTTGCATCCGCAGGGTGCATGTAACATACGGCGTCTGGAACCGCTTTATACAGTTCAGGAACACGACGTGTCATGGTACCTGTGTGCCAGTGTTCTAGAACACGGCCAGTACATAGCCACATGTCGTATTCAGCATCAGGCGACTCTGGTGGCGCTTCGTAAGGCGCAGAAATAATCAGTGCTTTACCATCTGGCTTACCGTAGAAGTCCCATCCTGAACCTGCCTTCGCATATGGATCTGAGCCTTCTTTGTAACGCCATAGTGTTTCTTTGCCATCGACAACAGGCCAGCGTAGACCGCGAGTTTGTTGGTATACATCGTATGGGGCTAAGTCGTGTGCTTTACCACGGCCAAAGATCGCATATTCTTCGAAAAGACCTTTTTGAACGTAGTAACCGAAGTGGTGAGCATCGTCATTTAGCTCACGTGCTTCTTCAATTGGGAACTTGTTGATAACGCCGTTGGCGAACAACATGTCATACATAGTCTTACCGCGGTATTGAGGTGCTTTCGCAAGTTGTTCTTCTGTCCAAACTTCTTCCATCTTGAAGCGTTTAGAGAACTCCATCACCTGCCATAAATCAGATTTAGCTTCGCCAACCGTACCGACTTGTTGGTACCAAGCTTGTGTACGACGTTCTGCGTTACCATAAGCGCCTTCTTTTTCGATCCACATTGCTGTAGGTAGAACAAGATCCGCTGCTTGTGCTGTTGCTGTTGGGTATGGATCAGAACATACGATAAAGTTTTCTGGATTGCGGTAACCTGGAAGACGTTCGCCGTTGATGTTTGGGCCCGCTTGCATATTGTTGTTACACATAACCCAGTAAGCATTCAACTTACCATCTTTAAGCATACGGTCTTGCAATACAGCGTGGTAACCCGGTTTAGGTGGGATAACGCCATCTGGAATGTTCCAAATACCTTCTGCGATCTTACGGTGTTTCGGATTTGCTACGACCATATCTGCTGGTAGACGGTGAGCAAATGTACCAACTTCACGCGCAGTACCACATGCTGATGGCTGACCCGTTAGTGAGAATGGGCTGTTACCCGGAGTCGCAATCTTACCAGTTAGAAGGTGTAGATTATAAATCAAGCTGTTTACCCACACACCGCGAGTGTGTTGGTTAGTTCCCATGGTCCAAAGAGACATAACTTTCGTGTTTGGATCAGCATACTGCTTAGCGAGTTCGACTAATTGCTCTTCGGAAAGACCTGAAATTTCAGTTGTTTTAGCCGCGGTATAAGGAGCTACAGACTTTTTATATTCCTCAAATGAGATAGAAGACATTTTACCCGAGTTAGGGTTAGCTGCTGCTTTTTGTAGCGGATCATCGTCACGTAGGCCGTAACCGATATCAGTATCTGCTTGCTTAAAGTTGGTGTGTTTGTTTACAAAGTCCCAGTTTACCGCGTTATTTTGGATGATGTAGTTAGCGATGAAGTTTGCAATTGCTAGGTCAGACTGAGGTTCAAAGATGTAACCTTGGTCAGCCAATTCGAATGAACGGTGGTAGTAAGTTGATAGCACGTTGACTTTAACGTGTGGGTGACTTAGACGACGGTCAGTGATGCGAGTCCAAAGAACTGGGTGCATCTCTGCCATGTTTGAACCCCAAAGAACGAAAGAGTCCGCGTTTTCAAAGTCATCGTAACATCCCATTGGTTCATCAATACCGAAGGTACGCATGAATGCGACTACAGCGGAAGCCATACAGTGACGAGCATTAGGGTCGATGTTGTTAGAGCGGAAGCCAGCTTTCATCATTTTAGCGGCTGCGTAACCTTCCATCACAGTCCATTGGCCTGAACCAAACATACCTATGCCAGAAGGACCTTGCTTTTTAAGTGCTTCTTTCCACTTTTCAGCCATGGTGTCAAATGCAACATCCCAAGAGACAGGAGTGAATTCACCCTCTTTGTCATATTGGCCATTTTTCATGCGTAGCAGAGGCTGTGTAAGACGGTCTTGACCATACATGATTTTTGAAAGGAAGTAGCCTTTGATACAGTTTAGCCCCTTGTTAACAGGCGCTTCTGGATCACCTTGGGTAGCCACTACTTTGCCGTTTTGTGTCCCTACAAGAACAGAACAGCCAGTACCACAGAAACGACAAGGCGCTTTGTCCCAGGTAATTTTTGTTTGGTCTGAGCTAGCGATCAGGTTGGTTGCAGACGCTGGTAGAGTGATACCTGCGACTGCCGCTGCTGATGCTGCTGCGTTTGCTTTCACAAACGCTCGTCTTGTCATCTTCATACTTCACCCTCGATTTGGGAATGTTGAGTTCCAGTGTTATTGTCGTTTAATTCGTTGTCATCGAGACTACTTTCAATTTGGTGGTAAACCAACGCAGTGCTCAATACATTCGGTAAATTGTTTATTGCTTCGATTGTGTCGGTGATAAAACCTTGGTTTTCTGTTTCTAAAACCACGACTATTTTCCCTTCAGGGCTATCACCATAAATCTCTGCATTATCGTTTTGCTCAATCTGTTGCTTAACTTCGTTAAGATGTTCAGGAGAGCAGTGGACGACTAAGCTAGAAATATGCACTTCGTTAAGTGACATGATGGATTCCGTTTAAACTAAATTGCTCACATTGATTGACGAAGTAGGGCATACAGAAACACATGCGCCACATCCGCTACATTCATCAAACTCTATTTTCGGTTGTGCGACTTTGCCGATTTGTAATTTGAATTTGATTGCCATGGTTTCGCACATATCGCCACAGCTTCGGCATTCGACATTATTAGTCGCCAAACAGCTTTCGCTGATTGACGCTTTTGCATTCCAAGGTTGTTGTGATTGAGGCAAAAATAAGGGTTCAGGGCACGCTTGGGCACACTGATAGCAAAATGTGCATTCATCAATCGAAAAATCGACAGTTGGAAAACCACCGTCACCTTTTACAATGATGTTCGTTTCGCAATTTTCGGCACATTTTCCGCAACGGGTACATAAATCTGTAAAAACACCAGAATTTGCCAACCAAGGGAGCCTGATTGAGGTATCATCGATTTTGTTACGAGAAAAAAAGCTGCGCTTTGCTAGATCGACCACTGAAATCCTTAATATCACGATTATTATGAACTAAGCATAGCTCACAATTGTCATTAACAAACTGTCATTTAAGTTCATACAAATTGTAGTTTTTGACATATTTGTATAAATACCCCTTAGGGGTTAATTAGCAGGGGTTCTTGTTTTAGATCAATTAATTCCGACGGCTTTGATCACATATTGTGCGTGTCGCACAAACTAGGTAGAACAAATATCAGCGATAGATTCAACAAGTGGTGAGACAGTGTTAAAAAGTGTGAAAAACTCCGTTACTAGAACCATTGCCAAAGCGATGGGTCTTATCCTTGCACTCTCGGTGGCGACAACGAGTTTTGCCATCATCACTTTGGCTTCCAGTCTTAATGATGCTGAGGCAGTCAACGTAGCAGGATCGATGCGTATGCAGAGCTATCGACTTGCTCATGATATCCAGTCTGAATCTGTCGATTATGAAGCGCACATTACCATGTTTGAACGTTCTGTTTATGCTCCGTCAATGAAGGCATTGAAAGGCTGGACGGTACCTGACGATATTACCCATGATTACTACCGCCTGATTGTACGTTGGCACGAACTCAAGCAGGTGTTAAAGAGCCATGACAGGGATCGTTATTTGCTCCTCGTTGCTGGATTTGTAAATCAAATTGATGCTTTTGTGTTCAAATTACAAAACTTCTCGGAGCAGAAACTGATCAAGCTCGCATGGGTTGGGGGATTAGGTCTTGGTGGGATTCTTATAGTCGGCATCTTTGTGGTTCATTACACACGACGTGAAATCGTAAGACCTTTGAACGCATTGGTTTATGCCAGTGAACAAATTCAATCGCGTTCATTTGACGTTGAGCTCAATGTTTCGAGCGACAATGAGATGGGAATTTTAACCCGTACTTTCAACAATATGGCCGCGGAACTTGGTAAGCTGTATCGAGGGCTTGAAAAAGCGGTTAATGAGAAAACGCAGAGGCTTCAGCATGCCAACAACTCGCTGAAAGTACTATATAAATCATCGCAGGAACTCACTGCTTCCAGGATTGGTCAGGATAACTTTCAAGCCATCTTAGCTCACATTGCAAGCTTAGAAGGCATCGCGGCGGTTAAATTAGAAATCACTGCCGAGGGTGAACGCCCACTAATACTGACACAAGGTGACGAATGTGCCGGATGCGATTCGAACTGCCAGAGCCAGCCGTTGTCATTAGATGGCGTGGAGTTAGGGACGCTTTACTGGAAAGTATCATTGCCGTGTCCGGATCAAGCTCTGATCGATAACTTTGTCCAAATACTCTCGCGGGCAGTCTATTACAATCAGACGCAAAGACAGGCTGAGCAGCTGCTTCTGATGGAAGAGCGTGCGACCATTGCCCGTGAGTTACATGACTCATTAGCGCAGTCGTTATCGTATCTCAAGATTCAAGTCTCTTTGCTTAAAAGAGGAATTGCTAAACTACCTAATAGCAAAGAGCTTGATAAAACGACGCCAATTCTTGCTGAACTTGATACCGGGTTGTCGGCGGCTTACACCCAGCTAAGGGAACTTTTGACAACCTTTAGATTGACGATCAAAGAGGGCAGTTTTGGAAACGCACTGAGTGAAATGACATCTCAATTGGCAGAGCAGACTGATGCAAAAATCATTTTAAGCAATGAATTATCATCCATTGAACTAGATGCAAATCAACAAGTACATCTACTTCAATTGATAAGAGAAGCAACCATAAATGCTATAAAGCACGCAAATGCACAACACATTTGTATTCAATGTCATGAAACCGATACACACGTCCTAGTCTCGGTCAGTGATGATGGTGTAGGGTTTGATCAATCAATTGAAAAGCTCAACCATTACGGATTAAGCATTATGAAAGAGCGCGCCTCTCGATTAAGTGGAAATCTTGTCGTTAACAGTCGTGACAATAAAGGTTGTGAAGTACTATTAGAGTATCCCAAGATTAAGGAAACGAACATTGACCGTATGTAGAGTATTACTAGTGGATGATCATCCACTGATGAGACGTGGTATTCAGCAGCTTTTGAGCTTTGAAGACGATTTTGATGTGGTGGCGGAAGCAAGCAATGGCGCTGATGCCGTTGCCAAAAACCATGAGCATATACCTGATCTCGTGTTACTCGACCTCAATATGAAGGGGATGTCTGGACTTGATACGCTCGGGGCACTTCGTGCAGATGGTTGCGATGCAGCAATTGTTATCCTAACAGTATCAGACAGCCCGGCAGATATCGAAGCGATCGTCAAAGCAGGCGCTGACGGTTATTTACTTAAAGATACGGAACCTGACGAGCTGGTGGAGCTACTGCGTTTATCGTTACGCGGTAACAAAGCATACAGCCGAGAAGTAGCCAAATATCTTAGCGAACGTGAGAACAGCACGGACGTCTTTGATGAACTCACAGACCGTGAGTTACAAATCTTAAAAGAAGTGGCAAAAGGCTTTCGTAACAAACAGATTGCAGACACACTTTTTATCTCTGAATCGACGGTGAAAGTGCACATGAAGAGCCTACTTAAGAAGCTCAAGGTTCCATCTCGCACAGCAGCAACCGTGTTATACCTAGAACGATACGGTGATAATAAGTAACTGTCACCAATACAAAAAAGGGCGCTGATAGCGCCCTTTTTAGTGCCTAGTCGGCGAACTACGCGTTCATTGGAACCAGTACTATCGTACTAATGATGACCGTTGCCAAACCACACAGTACAGGAACCGAAGTACGTTTCACGACTTCGAACGGACTGATGTTTGCCATGCCTGAAGTTGCTACGATAACACCTGATACTGGCGAAATAGTACGACCTAGGTTAGACGCCTGTAGCATCGGAATGATTAGGAATGCTGGGTTGAGGCCCATTTTAGCGGCTAATGAAGGAGCAAGCTCTACGAATGCGTAAAAAGGCGCATTACCTGAACCCGTCGCAATGGCCGCGGCAACTGTTAGACCAGTCAAGATCAGCATCAATGCAATACCGCCTGCGCCCGCTGTTTCTGCTAAGTGCAGTAGGTTATCAATAGCGCCGACAGACATAAGACCTTGAGCGAACACACCTGCTGCGACCAATAGCATTACAACACCTTTAAACGCGTCAGCCATACCTTGGTAACAAGACTCTAGGTCTTCAAGGGTTTTTTGTCCGTCAAAACGCTTAACAACATAATCAATCAAAGCGCCGATGAAAATGGAAAGCACTACAATGGTGTAGATGTCTAGTTTGAGGCCTGGGATAGTACGACCGTTAAACAGGAACACACCAATAATCGGTAAGAATGGTAACACGGCATAAAATGCTGGCGCGTTTACTTCAATCTCAGAAACATCGACTCGCTCCATTGGAGAGTTTTGCTTTTGATCGAGGTATTTGTTCCAAAAGAAAGCGGCTACTGCCATCACGATGATCGCACAGATTGAGACTGGAAGTACGGTTTGGACGGCGAATACATCCAAATCTAATCCTGACTTCTCAGCTGCAATGACCACATCTCCAGACGTTGGTGAAAGAATGATCGCAGCAGGGGACGCACAAACAGCAACCGCAGCTGGACGAGAAATGCCCATAGCCGTCATCATTGGGAATAGTGTTGCCATTAATAAAACACCAAGACCTGTTGCAGAACTTACGGCTAATGACATGAGACATGCGACAATATAGGCCGCAACGAGCAGTACGTATGGAGACTTAATGACAGAGAGTGGTTTTGAAAACTGTTTTACTACAACATTGTTAGCACCAATATGAGTCATATAAGCAGCAAAGCCACATAACAGCATGATTTGCATACCTAAACCGCCACCACGGTACTGAAGCATGTATTTGACGTACTCTAGTGCGTCAGTGACCATGTTTCCTGTTGATGTAATCTTTGCGGGCAATACGGTGTGGCCGATAATCCCCGTAACAATCAACAGAAAAACACCGGCAGTGAGTAGGACACCAGCGGGTTTGTAGCCTTTGACAATGAAATAGCCAACGGTGATCGTCACAACGAGGCCAATCAAGAGTTCCAGCATAGAAATCTCCTCAAGATATGAAAAATATAAAGAAACTGTTTCAAACTATGTCAAAGAATGTACAGAATTCTATCTTGTGGCACGAGGGCAATTTGCCGTTCTAATGATCTGGAACAATAATTCGATAAAGCTTTTGCAATTAGAGATATGTTTTGTGTATGTGGTTTCTTGGATGTTAAAATTACAGCCAATGAGTGATGAAGCATATACAAAATGGGGAGGAGGTATTGTTCTCAGCGAGAGTTTCAGGACAACTTATTTAAATCGCCGTTTGTCACATTTTACTTACTCAATACCTCAAAGTTGTGTGTTGCGAGCTGATGGATGGCCTCTAGTGGAGCCGGCATTGCGAGAAAATACCCTTGGAACATATCGATCTCTAACTGACGCATTGCATCAAGCTGCTGTTGGGTCTCAATACCCTCAATTACCGTTTTTGCATTGAGTTTTTTTGCAAGGTTAATGCTAGACAGCAAGCCGCTTTTATCGCCGTCCATGCACGATAGCATCAATGTGCGATCAATTTTAATTATTCCGGGTCTTAACGCTTCAACACGCTTTTGGTTTGAGGCATTTATACCATAGTCATCTACCGCGATTGTGAACTTATTCTCAGCAAGTTTGCCCATCGCTCGGCGCAGGTTCTCTTCACTCGATGCAGCGAGTTCAATGACTTCCATGACAATTTGCGAGCTACTCAGCTCAAGAGCTTTGAGACGCTGATTTAGCAAGCAAGAATCAATACTTTCGATGGCTAGATATTCCCCAGCGGATGGAAGGACATTAAGGAAGAGTTGAAGATGACGGTATTTTGAACGCGCAAAGTTTCGGATGTGAATGACTCGACTTAAACGCTCTACATTGATCTTGTCATCAAAGTCAGTCTGGTCAGAATGGAAAAAGAGATCAGGGCGGACGCAACCATGTCCTTCACGGTGAATCCTTACCAAAGCTTCAACACCGATAACTTGGTCCTGGCGGTCGAAAATCGGTTGGAATACACTATTGAGTTCTAGGTCTTTATAAGTGCCGACGTACTGCGAATTTTCATTGATGGAAAGGCAATCCACAAATTGCTGCTTAGTGGATAGAATCATACCTACAATAGACCTCGATAATCGACAAAGTTAACCACAGTGGGTTGTTCTCAACATTGCGACATAATATTGACATGGCCGTAAATCTGTCAATCAAACTTTGGACTAAAGACTCGAATTTTGAAGGCATATCCAACTATTGGCTAATTAATCGTTTACTAGCAGATAGATTAACTGAATGTTTTGTCATTAGTGGCTAAGTAGTAAATATGGTTTGATGCGTTTTTGTCCACGCTAGAGGGGAAATTAACGGGCGATACTATCGTTCGTACTGGTAGCGTTTAAGAGCTTTCACTTCAACCTCTTTATCTCGACAAAGAGGGAGTAGTATTGTTGGAGAACGTGACCTTACGATGACATGACGGCGTTTAACTAAGTTGTATGACTGAATAGAGCTGAATGTATTTACGTACCAGCTGTTTATCCGCAGCGCGCTTTAATGGATGGGTAAACTTTACGAAATAAGGGCTAAGGCTAAAATGCTGTTCTAGAGATTGAGCCAGTAGAGATTCACTTTCATACAGAGTGATCCCCTGAACACGGTATTCATCTATCTCGTCTGGTAATTGACCTGTCCACCAATACAGTAACTCTCGACTCTGTTTGCTACGTGTTATCCAATGGTCAGTAAGTAATAATAATAGATCGTTCGGTTGGACGGCGTATCCATATTCTTCTTGCCAATGGGCTATGGTTTTAAACAGCTTCTTACGACATGAAGGCCCAGCGCTAACAAGGTGAGAAGTCAAAATCCACACCGTGCCTATTTCTGAACTGACTCGATAGTGATGGGGAAGATCGCTGTTGTTTACCGTATCAAGAGACTTATAGTCGTAGTCATGACCAAACTCATTCAGCGTGCGTGAAAGACGACGCGCAAAGGCTAAGCCCAAATGATGCTCGTTCATCCCCTTATTGTGAATTGTTGGGTAGTGCTTTTCACATAACGCCATGCAGTCAGCCTGAAATTCGTTGACGCTCTGTACTAATACATCCAATAACAAGATCAATCTCTCCATAATAAGCGCTAAGCGTAACTAGACTAACATGCTGCGATAAAGTTTCGTTACACTTAATCGATTAAAACTTGAGGAGCTTTAGGGGTTTATGTCTAAGATTGAATTTACATCACAACAAAAGCAGGCGATGGCGCAGCGGCTTCAGAACTACTTAGAAGACGAACTTGATATTGAAATCGAGCAATTCGATAGTGAGTTTCTGCTTGAGTTTATTACCAAGAATTTTGGTGGCGCTTTTTACAACAAAGGCCTATCTGATGCACAAGCGATAATGGAAAGAAAAATGTTAGATATTGGTGATGAAATCTATCAAGCCGAGCAATTGAGTGATTATTAAGTTCCTTCAAATTTTTTGAACGACTTAATCAACACCAACGGATGTCGTGAAAGTAAAGAATAGTAAATAATCTGTTGCAAGAAATGAAATGTAGTCTAAAGCGTACAAAAATAACGCTAAGGTATAGGGCTGTTGAATGAAATCAGATGTAAAAAATTACAACCCAGTAGCAAGAGCAATCCATTGGTTGTCAGCGATTGTGGTTATCGCCATGTTCGGTGTCGGACTGTGGATGGTCGATCTATCCTATTACAGTCAGTGGTATAAGACCGCACCGCACTGGCACAAATCAGTTGGATTATTGCTAGCAGGGTTAACCATCTTTAGATTTGTATGGAAATTAGTGACGCCGTCACCACGAACTGAAGGCAGTCCGCTAGAAATCATTGGCGCTAAATTGGCTCATATGGCGATGTACGTTTTGTTTATCGTGCTGTTTGTCTCAGGATATTTGATTTCGACGGAAGATGGCCGAGCGATTGACGTTTTCAACTGGTTTAGTGTACCCGCGCTAGGTGCTCTGTTTGAAAATCAGGCTGATATCTCCGGTCAGGTTCATTTCTATACCGCTTGGGCGCTCATTATTCTTGCTGCTGTTCATGCAATTGCAGCTTTAAAACACCACTTTATTAATAAAGACAACACGCTACGTAAGATGATAGGAGCTTCACAATGAAAAAAACAATTTTTGCTGCAGGACTGGCTATGGTTATGGCATTGCCTTTTGGTGCTAGCGCAGCAGATTACATGATCGATACCAAAGGTGCTCACGCTTCAGTTAACTTTAAAGTAAGCCACCTAGGTTACAGTTTTATCAAAGGTCGTTTTAACAAGTTCGATGGTGAGTTTTCTTATGATCCTTCTAACGTAGCCGCATCAAAAGTAATGGTAAATGTTGATACGACAAGTTTAGACTCGAACCATGCAGAGCGTGATAAACATATTCGTAGTTCAGACTTTATTGACGCTTCTAAGTACTCTACAGCAACCTTTACCAGTAGCAGTGTTGTTGATAAAGGCGACGGCAAACTGGCTGTAAATGGTGAACTGAATCTTCACGGTGTGACTAAGCCAATTACAATTGATGCTGAGTTCATTGGTGCAGGTCAAGATCCTTGGGGTAGTGAGCGTGCTGGCTTCTACGGCACAACGCGTCTTGAGCTTGCAGATTTCAATATCGCAGTGATGGGTGCATCAAGTTATGTAGACATGGAACTGCACGTTGAAGGTGTTAAGAAATAACGCCAGCAGCGGAAGTGACAAAAAAGCCCCTTAGCCTGAGCTAAGGGGCTTTTTTTGGTCAAGCGACTTATTTCCCGACCAAAACTTCTAGCCAACGTGTTGTTATTCTGTCTTTTACGCTGTTTCTAGATGGCGTTGTTCAACGATGCTCACTCGTTCACCGTAAATAGGGCGCAGTGCGGCAAGAACAGTTTCTCGTGAGACCACACCGACCAATTTACCTTGCTCAAGAACAGGCAGTACATGCGGTTGGTTTACTTTCATCGATTTCGCACGCTCTTCTAAAGAGAGTGTGGTGAAGCGAGTCGCCATCCCCATGCTCGTTGTTGGGTATAGCTGTTCTTTGTCGATACAAAGGAATTCAGCGATATCAACCAGTTTGTCTTTGCTATCGATAGCGATAACTTCGCGTGACATTAAATCAACCACTTTTTGATCGCTCGTTGGAATGTAATCCTGACACCATAGGTCGACCATCACGTCATGTGCAGAGAAGAAACCCACTAAACGACCTTCGATATCACAAACGGGTGCACTGGCAAGATGGTTGTCTAAAAGAGTGTCGATCGCTGTTGGAGTTGGCATGTCTGCGCGTAGTACGACCGGCGCGCTATTCATAATGTCTTTAGCCGTTAGGTTGTTGTTCATAGTTAGTTCCTTAACCGTATTTAACTGAGTTGTTGTAATGGCCGATACACTGGCTGCTTTTAGGTGTGGTGTGCGATAAATTCCCCAGTTCGCAAGTCCCACCAAAACTGCTCCCCCAACAATGTTTCCAAGTGTCACTGGAATCAGGTTGGCGAAGACAAATTGCTTAACGTTTAGGTCTGCATAGTGTGTCGCTGATACGCCGACTTGCTGCCAAAAACTATCGGGAGCAAAGTTCTGGATAACGATCCCCAAAGGCACCATAAACATGTTGGCTACGCAGTGTTCGAATCCGCTTGAGACGAACATGGCAACAGGCATAATTGTCATTGCTGCCTTTGTCATTGCGTTTGCACTGCTAAACGTTAACCATATTGCTAGACAAACCAACAAGTTACACAACACACCTAATGCGAATGCCTGGATGGTGGTGTGGTGTAGTTTATGCTGAGCAATATTGAGCGCATTCAATCCCCATTGACCTTGATCCAATTGATACATGCCAGCGGCACTGACGATGATCAACAGCAGCATTGCACCAATAAAGTTACCGAAGTAGACCTTGCCCCAGATAGAGATCATCTTGGTAAAGCTAATCTGTTTATTGGCCCAAGAGATGCTCGATAACACTGAACTGGTAAACAGTTCTCCACCACATATGACGATGAGAATGAGCCCCATACTGAAGGCCAAGCCTCCAGCCAATCGGCTTAACCCCCAACCACTGTCAGCACTGCCTGTTGTGACTGTTATGTAAAACAGAAATGCCAGACCGATAAACGCGCCAGCCATAATCGCTAGGCTTAACGTCATGCCGCTGCTCTTTTTGGCTTTGCTTAACGCAAATTTTTCAGCTTCGGCCATCATTTCGATGGGCGAAAAGTACTGATTATTGACTTGAGTTGATGACATAACCGCTCCTCAACGTGTACTGCATAAATCTACTCCTGTGTGTATGCAGCGAATAACTCACCACTGCCCAACCAGATTAGGGTCAGGAGCACTAGAGGTAAAATTGATAATTTTTAAAAACCACATCAAAAATATTGATATGCCGTGGCAGGAGCGTAAAATGAAACGGTTTGCGTATATGTCGGGTCAATCTGACATTTGAACGTAGTAATGTGTGTAGAAAACACCATCAATAGCAAAGGATTGGATCGCTATGCGATATTCATTAAAACAGCTTGCAGTATTTGATTCAGTTGCCGATAGCGGCAGTGTCAGTTTGGCTGCTGATAAACTCGCATTAACTCAGTCTGCAACAAGCATGTCTTTGGCTCAATTGGAGAAGATGCTCGGCCGTCCGCTCTTTGAACGCCAAGGAAAGCAGATGGCTCTGACCCACTGGGGAATGTGGCTTCGCCCAAAAGCAAAACGCCTCTTGCAAGATGCACAACAGATTGAAATGGGCTTCTACGAACAGCATTTGCTTAGTGGCCACGTTAAGCTTGGCGCAAGCCAAACACCAGCAGAACATTTGGTGCCTGACCTTATCAGTATTATTGATAACTCTTTTCCTGAAATGCGTATTTCACTTAACGTCAAAAGTACCGACAGTGTTATCGAGGGTCTACTCGACTACAAATATGACCTGGGTATCATCGAAGGACGTTGTGATGACAACCGCTTGCATCAGGAGGTTTGGTGCCGGGATCATCTAACGGTGGTTGCTGCTGCTCATCATCCTTTCGCACGCCATGAAACAGTGAGCTTGGCGCAGCTTGAGCAGGCTCGTTGGGTATTGCGAGAGCACGGCAGCGGGACACGAATGATTTTTGACAGTTCGATACACCATTTGATTCAAAATCTCGATGTATGGCGTGAATACGAACACGTTCCAGTGCTTCGCAGTATGGTTGAAAACGGTCAATATCTTACTTGTTTGCCCTATCTTGATGTTGAGCGATTCATTGAAAGTGGTCAGCTTGTTGCTCTGAATGTCCCAGAACTCTGTATGGAGCGGACTCTCTCTTTTATATGGCGAGCCGACATGATTGAAAACCCGCTTGTCGAGTGCATTAAGCGAGAAGGGGCACGAATGATGAAAGGCAAGCCGTCAGTGTTGTAGCCAACGACCCTGCACCTTATTAACTAAAACTGTTGAAATATCGATTACGTCACAAGTTTAATTATTTACAATGCAATTTCATTATTGATTGTGTGATCTACGTTGTGTGTTATTGGCGGGGAATTGCCTAGTATGCTTACTTGAACTTTTGATGTGTGGTTAAACACACCGAGCGAGGCGTAATGAGCACTCTAGTCGCAATTTCACTTACAACAGGCATTTTATCCGGACTTTGGGGGTGGGTAGCTATCTCTCTAGGGCTGTTTTCATGGGCAGGTTTCTTGGGCTGTACTAGCTATTTTGCGTCGCCAAACGACAGACTAAAAGGGTTATCAGTTAGTTTAATAACTAATATGAGTGGCGTTTTTTGGGCAATGGTGATCATTTACGCATCTCAATTCGCTTCACTGGAAATCCTTGGCTACGTGATTACAGCCCTTGTTGCATTTTTGATGTGTGTGCAGGCGAAACAAGCTTGGCTCCGTTATATCCCTGGCACCTTTATTGGTTCATGCGCAACCTTTGCAGCCGATGGTAACTGGAAGCTAGTGATTCCTTCCCTGATTTTAGGTGGCATTTTTGGTTACCTAATGAAAGCGAGCGGCATGTGGCTTCATCAGAAGTCGAACCAATCTCAGGCTAATAACCGCTTACAAGCGCGTTCTTAGCTTTAGATAACCATCCTGACTGCTATACCGAAGCTGTTCAGGAACCCCCTATTGATTTGTATCAGTATTTTTTGATACGCGGCATCTAGTTATAGATGCCGCTTTTTTATGTGTTGCCATTTGCCATTGTGACGACACGCTTCAATGTCCAGCGCAATAAGATTGGAATGCATTCGTTACCTTTGGTTTCGCAGTGGGAAACGATGGCGAGCGCGAGATCCGGTTTGGCGTATTTTTTCAGCACTCGTGTGACGACTTTTTTCGCGGGAATAGGGTGATCTAGTGGAATCTTGACCATATTTTTAAAAAACGGCTCGAATCCATTGTTATACAAGAAGTGCTCTATATCTCGATCCGGTAGTTCGGTGAGTCTGTGTCGCTCTTGGTCATGACCCAACTGAGCTTTAACGGTTGCTGCGTACTTTTTACCGGCGGCATCGCCATCTGTTACAACATGCCAGTCAATTCCAAATGCTTTGGCAACTTTGATCAGCGACTTTAGACCTGACTGAGCAAACTCGATGATTTGCACGCCTTCCGCGGCGAGGTTGTAACCGCACTGGTTAGCCAATTCGTTAAATAGCCACACCTCAGTCTCGCCCTCAACCAATAGCCAACACCGAGCAAACAGCGCACCTGAGCGATGGAAACGAATATGGAATCCGATGCGGCGCAAATCGTCGCGGCCAAATCCTTGCTCAGACAAATAAGTGGTAATGGTACGATCCGACTGTCTAACTAAGCGTCTAATGCTGGATAATGGAACCTGACCAAGTAACTCGCCACTATTGGTTGTTAATATTTTTTGCATAGGTAAAAGTTGCAGTAAACCCCATGCGCGCGCGAGGTGAGTAGGGTGCAAACGGCCTTCTGGATCTTCAATGATCAACAGTGGGCGAGCGCAACGTCTTAGTGTTGTTGGGCCTTTCGCTTGAAGATAGGCATTTAACAGCCCCATAAACAGCAAGCGAGTTTGTTTGTCTTTTGTTTCCTCAACTACCTGAGAAATACTTTTGGTACCTTGAGGCGCATTAAAGAAAATACCATCACGCTGTTTGCGTGGATTCTTGCGTGAATTGGATTTAAAAGAAAAGTAGTGTTCGACTAAGGCATTCATTGAATTCAGGCTACTACGCATTTCACCTTTGTTGACGTGGCCGGGAATCGCCATTAAACGGCGGCAAGTATTGTCTATCCGTTTCTCTACACGGGAACTGACACTGTTTCCGTTGTGAATAGGGCGTTCAAAACGACGTGAATCCTTGAGTCGAATAACAGGATGGAGACTCATCAGTTCTTGTGCCAGCTTTTCGGAGTGATGCAACGGCAATGGGTTTCCTTCGATATCGAGAAAACTGTACTTAGTCTCGATATCATACGCCACACGTGATGCACTCAATCGATAGATAATACGATGAACCCCTTGTTCGTCCTCAACCCAAACGGGTTTGATCTTTCGATAGCGACCTGCGTGAATTTCGTTTTTATCAGTAGAAACCAAACTTAGTACGATTTGTAGGTGCTGAGTCTGGGGATGGGCGATGGAATAATCGACGTGGAAGTCTGTCATTTCGAAACTATACGGAGTGCCCTCTGGTGGGAGTGAAACAGAAAGCGCGTCTAGGAGTGATGATTTACCCCAAGTATTTTCACCAATTAGGGTGGTGAGTTCATCGAATGCGATTGAAAGACGTTTGATTCCACGAAACCCGGAAATCTCAATTCGCTCTAGCTTCATAGAGTGACCTCAATGACTGTTGTTATGATAAGCATAATAGAAAAATGCTGGCATAGCAGACATTTAGCTCACAAAGTCTTAACCTGACATCAATCTCAACTCGTTTTATAACTATGACCGTCATCATACATTCAGATGTATATGGCATATCGTTCTTAATATAAATGTGAAATATAATGAATCTGTCATGTTGGATAAGGTAGGATGTAGCGGAAAAGAGAGAAAAGATATGACAGATAAAAAAAATAAAACAACACGGCTGCGGATAGCTCACATCAATGATACACATTCCTATTTTGAACCTACATCTCTTCAGTTATCTATCAATGTCGATGGACACTCGTTAGCGCCCTATGTCAGTGCAGGGGGCTTTGCTCGTATCGCCACGCGAGTAAAACAGTTGCGTGAAGAGGCACAATCTCAAGACCAAGAATTTGTTTTTCTTCATGCGGGAGATTGCTTTCAAGGGACCTTGTACTTCTCTTTGTTTAAGGGAGAAGCAAACGCCACCATGCTTAACGGCTTAGATATTGATGCGATGGCGTTAGGCAATCATGAATTAGACATGGGTAATGAACCCGTCGCTCAGTTTGCAACTCAGATTAATTTCCCGCTGCTTGCTGGCAATTGGGATCTAAGTAACGAATCCCTCAATAAGGCACATAGGCTGTCAATCAATCCAAAGGTGGTGAGCTATAACGCCGTCACTCATAGCGCTGGTTGGATAGAGAAACCGTTTGGTGACGATAAGATTGCTATTTTTTCTTTAGCGCTCGACAAGATGGCCGACATCTCCAATCCAGACTGGGACACGCCCTTTATTAACGCGATTGAAACGGCAAAAAATACGGTAGCACAGATGCACCTCGCAGGAATCAACAAGATTATCTTGCTCAGTCATATGGGATACGAAGCCGATTTAGATCTCGCCAACCATGTCGATGGAATCAGTGTGATTGTTGGCGGACATAGTCATCGCTTGCAGGGGGATTTCAGTGATTTAGGTTTAACCAAAGACGATGATTATGGCGTAAAAGTCAATCAAACCTACGTAGTACAAGCGGGCTATCATGCCTTGAGCCTTGGTCATTGCGACTTGGAGTTTGCGGCCAATGGTGAACTGATCTCATTCAACGGTCAAAATGAGCTACTCCTTGGTCGACGACTGTTTATTGATGCCAGCATGAGCGAAACTCATGACGACACACCATATCAACAAGCACGTGAGTTTATTAACGTACATCCAAATGTTGTTGTGTGTAAAAAAGATCCTGCACTCCAGACGGTGTTGCAAGAGAAGTATCGTAATCAGGTGGTGGCTTTACAAGGTAAGATCATTGCGACAGCCGATAGAAAATTGCGTCACATCCGCGTCCCAGATGAGCAAGGCCCAAGTCAACTCGCCCCTTTGGTAGCACAGTCATTCCATTACAAGATGACCCAGATGGGGTACGACGTAGATTTTGCGCTCCATAATGCCGGAGGAGTGAGGAACTCACTTAATGCGGGAAACGTATCTGTTGCGGATGTGGCAGGTAAGCTACTGCCATTTGCCGTACCGATCGGTATCTACAAAATTAAAGGTCAATACTTGCCGCTCATTTTAGAAGGGGCAATTAATAACGCGCTAAACAATGGTGTTGAAGGGACAGGGGATGGCTCATTTCCTTACACACATAACCTGCGCTTTACTTATCTGTCTGAGGCGGAAATCGGTAAGCGTATACAGGATTTAATGATTTTAGATTCGAGTGGCAACTGGCAGCCAGTTGACCACCAGCGTATATATCACGGTTCTTCATCGGCATATACGATGAAAGGTAAAGAAGGTTACGACGCGATTTTGAATATGGAAGATGAAGGGGTTATAACCTCAGTCTCGATGGCCGACTGCTTCATTCGACTGCTGGAAGATAAGCCGCAAACGCTCAATCGTCTACAGCCCAATATCAGTTCTATTCAATGGCACAAAGGTTGCTAGTTACTCCTTGGGTTCATGCTATGTATCAATAATACTCAAGGGGGTATTATGTGGAGTAAAGATTGGATAGACGTTGCAGTGGTCATTAGCTGGATTAGCGTATGGTCTGCATTAGTTTACTTTATTCCTGTGGGTGGCGTTTAACCGTCACAACGAACACCACAGGGCACCAAACAAAAGGAGCAAGTAAATTTGCTCCTTTTCGAATTTAGCTATGGACGAATGCCTGATTGAGGCATAGAATCCGCCTTGTTTGGGGAGTAGTCGCCTCTGGTTTACTTATCGTCATCTCGTTAGATTCTATCTTTCCGGTAAGTATAAGTAATTCTGATGGAATCCATCGGGATTATTTCGACGAGACCAACGTAATCAAATGGCACTTAACATAAAAAAGTTAGGTGAATTGTTTGCTTGCGGTTGGGATCGTTACATTTCATGACTCTGTTGATCCCTCCGCATTTGGAGGACATATGACCCCTATTACTTACATCTGCTTCGGCATTCTGATCCTTTCACTGGTTGCCCTTGATATCTGGCAAACTCGTGGTGGGAAAATTACCATCAAAAAAGCCGCAATCTGGAGCATCTTCTGGTTTGCATTTGCTTTTCTTTTTGCTGCGTCTATCTACTTGTTCTGGGATCTCTATGCGCCTAGCAGTCTATACACGCCGGAAAAAGCAACCGTCTCATTCATCACCGGTTACTTGTTAGAGAAGTCTCTGAGTGTTGATAATCTGTTTGTGTTTGCAATCATATTCCATCAATACATGGTCCCTGAGCATCTTCGTCCACGTGCGCTTCTATGGGGTGTGATTGGGGCGTTGATCTTACGTGCAATTATGATCGCAGTAGGGGCTCAACTGCTCGCTCAATATCACTGGATACTGTATGTATTTGCTCTATTCTTGATTTGGACCGGTATCCAATTGGCGCGTGATAAAGGCGATGAGGAAATTAACTCATTACCAGAGCGCATTATCCGCAAATTCGTCCCAGTCAGTGACCAGTTTGCTGGTAATGCTTTAACTGTTGTAGAGCAAGGTAAGCGCATTGCAACGCCGATGTTTATCGTTATCGCGGTTATCGCTTTTATGGATGTTATGTTTGCTCTCGATTCCATCCCAGCCATCTTCGCAGTCACGCAAGAGCCTTTCCTTGTATTAGCCGCAAATGTATTTGCACTTCTTGGGTTACGCTCGCTTTACTTTGTATTGCAGGGCATGATGGATAAGTTTATCTATCTCAAGCCTGCGCTGTCCTTCATCATGGTGTTTATCGGCATTAAGATGATGTTAGTAGGTTCGGCATGGGAAATACCAACAGCGGTCTCGTTGTGCGTATTGTTGGTTACGATGACGGTAGCTGTGGTGGCTTCGATCATGAAACAGAGAAATGACCCAGAACAAATCATTGTGACTACCAATAAATAAACTAATTAGTTTTCGAGTAACATCCCGTTTTGAAATGCGAAATGTTGTAAAATATTTGTGATACCAAAACGGGATACACCACTGTGACTGACTAAGTATTCATTATAAGTGGCAAATTACGGTTTTTTATTTACTTAATCTGGATTAAATAAAATACAGGGTGTTAATGGGTTGTTTTATTAAAAAATCTAATGTGAACATCCAAAAATTGTCATTTTTTGCGCGAAAAAATATTGCCTATCATTAGCGCAACAAAACGAATTAAGCAGTTTATAGAGAGGCAATCATGGCACAAGCAATGCAAATGGGTACTATCGAAGCACCTATCTCTATGGATAAAAAAACCTACTCGGTTTCTTTCAAAGGATTGATTGCACACCTACTAGATATTCTATTTACAGATAACAGCGAACCAAGTACGCAATACGCGACTGATTTGTCTGGTCATATGCAAAAAGATATCGGTCTATACCGCTAATAGAAATATTAGAAGAAATGCTAGCCATGTTGCTGGCATTTTTTTTATCTGTACATAGAAATAAAAAAAGCGTTCATTTGAACGCTTTTTTCGTACTCGGGGGAATTACTTCTTACGGCAGTATTCTGCGATAACGTACATAGATTGACCACCGTTCGCTTTACCAGAAACAAGCTTAGGATCATCGCCAATGCTAATGCCACGGATAACCGTGCCTTGCTTAATGACTTGGTTAGTGCCTTTAACTGGCAGGTCTTTGATAACTGTTACGTCGTCACCTTTTTTAAGTTCAACGCCGTTGCAATCAAGAGGTTTGTCATCAGCCGACATACCTGTCATTGCCCAGTTCATTTGATCTTCTTCCATGTACATCATGTCTAGCGCGTCTTGTGCCCAGCTTTCTGAGTTCAAACGAGTTAGTTGACGCCAAGCCGTTACCTGAACAGCCGGTACCTGGCTCCACATGCTGTCGTTTAGACAACGCCAGTGGTTAATGTCTTTTGGCTCATCGATTTCACCCAGACATTTGTCACAGACCATGATGCCGTAATCTACTGTCACGTGGCTGTGCGGTGGAACAGCGTATGCCGTTAATGGTGCATCAGCAGCACATAGTTCACATTTAGATTGGCAGCGTTCTAGCATAGTAGCTTCAGAAGACATAATGGACTCACATATATTAGGTGTTAATAACGCGGCTATTATGCACTTTATCCATCGAAATGAAAGGGCTATTGGGAATAGCAAAGGTTTTCCCGCTGTAAAATTGCCAAATACTGACTTTTGTAATCAATCGAGTAACAAAATGCATCGTGTCAATAGCTTACGTTGTGTGACAATGTCACATTGTTAGCATTTTCTTTACCTCTTTAGTATCAATAGGCATAATCAAGCGCGTCTTTATTTCAAATTAATAGGTCACGGAAGTTGGAATTACTATCCATTGATTTCTTAGGCAAGCCCCTTCGTCTTGAAGGTTCTATGGCTGGCTGGCAACAATTGTTTTGGAACAATCAGCTTGTCTCTCAGCTCGATGCGGATTGTGAACGTGGAAGGGATACGGAGCATATGTTCACGTTAATGAATGGTGAACAAACGCTTGAATGCCGATTAAAAGCGACCTTGGTGTGGCAACCTTTCACTTTGGACTTCCAAGCCAGTGCAAATGGGGAAGTTATCGCTAAGGGCAGTCGGAACACCAAGGACATCGAGCAACAAGTCCCGTATACGCCACCGCCGCAAGAAAAGCGTTTTAGCCTTATAGGATTAATCTCGCTAGGCATGAAAGCGATCAAGAGCGCTAAGTTGATTAAAGTTGTTCTTGCCTCTGCTAGCCTTGCAGCTTACTCCTGGTTGTTCTCTTTTCAATTTGCGCTCGCTTTGATTGCTTGTCTGGTTTTTCATGAGTATGGGCATGTTAAAGCGATGAAATACTTCGGTATGAAAACCAAGGGTATCTACCTAGTGCCATTTCTCGGTGGATTGGCTCTGAGTGATGAGAAAATAAACACCCGTTGGCAGGACGTCGTTATCTCGATAATGGGGCCTATGTTTGGATTGATTTTGTCTGTCGTACTGTTAGTGATTTATTTGATCACAGGCGAAATGTTCTTTGCGGGTCTAGCGGTGTTCAATGCATTCCTAAATCTATTTAACTTGTTGCCGATTTTGCCTCTCGACGGCGGGCACGTGTTAAAAAGCATCAGCTTTTCGATGAACAGCGTTGCGGGTATTGTTTTATGTACCGCGGCTGCCGCTGGTGGCGTGGTACTAAGTTACTCACTTGGCCTAACGCTATTTGGTTTTTTACTCATCATGGGCATGTTAGAGATCGTATTTGAGTGGCGTGGTCGTCACCATAGTCACTTATTGCCGCTCGATCGTTATGGTCAGATTGTATCCGCAGTTTGGTATGTCGGCTTAGTGGCAAGTTTGATTGGAATTATTTGGTTCTTTGCTTCAACGGGTGACCAACTGCTTCAACTACCGCTACTCATTCTTGGTACATAGTAGAGAAAAGGGAGCCAATAGCTCCCTTATTGTTATGAGCAGTTGACGCGAGCAACGGAATAGTTTGGCAAGCTGTTGATCTTGGCCGTCAAATCTTGAATACGCGTACTGTGAGAAGGGTGAGTAGAAAGAAGCTCTGGTGGTTGACTCCCGCCTGATGCTTTGGCCATATTTTTCCATAGTTCGATGCTCTGGTTAGGATCAAACCCAGATTTAGCCATCAACTCTAAACCAACCAAATCTGCTTCGGACTCTTGGGTACGACCATAAGGCATCAAGACCCCGTACTGAACGCCTAGTCCGAGCGCAGCCATTGTTGCTTGTCGATATTGTGCGTAATCTGACGAACCAAGAGCGATGCTTGTAATCTGTAAGCCGGCATTGGCTATTTGGGATTGGGATAGACGTTCATTACTATGATCCGCCAATACGTGAGCAATCTCATGACCGATAACCGTTGCCAACTGATCCTGATTAACTGCGACATTTAGTAACCCAGTGTAAACGCCTATTTTCCCCCCAGGTAGAGCAAAGGCATTGACTTGGTCACTATCAAAGACCACCACTTCCCAATCAGTAAACCCCGGTTGCTTTGGGACATGCTGAGTGATTGCCTTGGTTACACACTGAACGTAGGCGTTGGTCTTAGAATCTTTACTCACCGTTTGCTGTTGTTTCATTTGTTCAAATGATTGCGCCCCTAATGAGCTCATATCCTGATCGGAAAACAGCAATAGCTGATTGCGTCCTGTAGGAGATGAAGTACAGGCAATCGCGGTCAATGCCGCAGCAATCGTTGAAATTTTTAACCACGTTCTCATCGAATTCTCCATTTCAAACGCAATATTACAATTGGTAAATCATAACATTAGGGTACAATCCTTGTTAACCATAGTTAAAAGTAGATTTAATCATGAGTATTTGGAAACAGCCGATTAATTTAGAGCTTCTTAACCACACATCAAAAAATACTTTGATAGAGCACCTCAATATTGTTTATACCGATTTTGGTGATGATTTTATTTGTGCGACTATGCCGGTATGTTCCTTTACTCATCAACCTTTGGGCATGCTGCATGGAGGAGCATCGGTTGTTCTTGCGGAAACACTCGGGTCTGTTGCTGCAAATTTCTGTGTACCAAAAGGAAGCTATTGTGTTGGTTTAGATATCAATGCTAACCATGTACGTTCAATGCGAAGCGGGCACGTGATTGGAACGGCGAAACCCATTCATTTGGGCGTTTCTACTCAAGTATGGCAGATTAACATTACCGACGAACGAGAAAGACTGGTCTGTACTAGCCGACTGACGATCGCCGTAAAATCAAAGCGTAAGACATCGGTTGACACTGAAGGTGCCAGCAAATGATGATCCCGTTTAGTGGCGGTAAGATCATCGCTACGGCATTTGAAGTGGTCATTAGGCTCGACGGGGTACACATGGTGAGCTTGCAAGCACAGAACGATGCTGTGACTTTAATTGGTAGAGGTGCGAATGTAATTTCAGCCAATGGTAGTGAGACCAAGTGGTCGGTTAAATTGGATAGTGAACAACAATTAATCGAGTTGTCTCAGCAAATAGGCTGTGAGATACAATAATTGATTTATCGCTTGATCCATTGCTACTAAATGGGGAAACTCGTTGTTAGATTAACAATAACGAGTTTTCCTCTTTATGAGCAGCCCAAGACTAAGAGTCCAATTTGAAACCCTGTTTGAACATTACAAAGGTCAAGACTGTGGTGTACAGCTCGAAGAAATCACAGAGATCTTATTCTGCACCCGACGCAATGCCCGTATCGTTCTCAACAAAATGGAAGAAGAAGGCTGGTTAGAGTGGCATCCAGCTCCTGGAAGAGGAAAACTTTCGCAACTGATATTCAAGCGCAGCCGAGCCGATGTTAGTGAGAATCTTGCTCGACGATACTTGGAAGAGGGGAAAATTGGTCAAGCACTAAAAGTACTAGACCATGATAGTGCTAAACTGGCCCAAGTGGTGGAGAGTTATCTCGGCATCGTCCATCAAGAGGGTCAACAGGTTGTTCGTCTCCCTTATTACCGCCCATTGACGACGCTTAACCCAAGCGTACCGATGCGACGTTCTGAACTTCATATTACTCAGCAAATCTTCAGTGGTTTGACTCAGATCGATGAATCTGAGCAGCTAAAACCCGACCTTGCCCATACATGGGAAATGCTCACTCCAACCCATTGGCGTTTCTATATCCGACCGAGTGTACGTTTTCACAATGGTGATCTACTCACCATGCAAAACATTGTTGATTGCCTTTCGTCTCTAAAAAGTAAAAATCTTTATTCCCATTTTTCACGAGTAGAATCTCCAGCACAGCAAATAATCGATATTCACCTAACACAAAACGATTTCCATCTGCCGCTACTGCTCTCCGAGTCCTGCGCAAAAATCATGCTACCAAGTGAGAGCAGGGCTGACAATTTCGATCTGTTTCCGATCGGAACTGGTCCTTATAAAGTGGTGCAAAATGATAATAAACGATTGGTATTGCAAGCATTTGATGGCTATTTCGGCTTTAGACCTTTACTTGACAGAGTGGAAGTGTGGGTAATTGACGAAGCGCATTCATCTATGGTGTTTCCAAGCCTAGCAAAGCCGATTAAGCCGGACGTTGCAAACTATGGAGATGAAGTAGAACTTGATCCTGGATGCACACTGTTACTGCTCAATCGTAAAAATGGGCTGGCGGTGAGTGATGAATGGGCGAGTTATTTTAGCCATCGATTAAGTACACTCAACTTGTTCCAGCAGCTACCACAGGAAAAAATCGTTGAGCTAGGTGTTCTGCCTGCGCATGGGCTAAAGCCAGGCTGGTACCATCATACAAAACAGGGTTACACCTCTCCACCATCTTACCGAACTGTTACGATTGCTTACCACGCTCAACACCCAATGTTTCCAACGTTAGTGAAGTGTATTGAAGCGATACTCAAGCACGATGGATTGAGCGTGAATCTGATTAAGTATGAGTTGACAGTTGACGATACCGCGGAAGTGGATATTTGGATAAAACCGATGGGAATTGCAACCAATCGAGATGACGCGCTAGCAGGTTGGTTGCTCAATTACAGTGATATCGAAGCCTTAAGCATGAGTAAAGATTTCGAATATTGGACAAAAGTAGTAAAACAGTGGCAAGCAACAGAAAATGCTAGTTTTCCAGCGAAAGAGCTCGGGAAATCTCTGGCTGAAAAGATGCAACTTATCCCAATGTTTCATTGTTGGCTAGGAGTTAGCAAAGACCAGTGTGGGGCGTTACAAAACGCTAAATGTAACGCTTTAGGCTGGTTCGACTTTAGTAAAGTATGGGTAAAACCAGCCTTGGATCTCACTTTTGAACAAAAAGAAGAGTAGTTATTTTGGCCAAACCCAATAAAAAACAGCCCTCTAAGACCATAGACGTATTGTGTACGAAATGTAAGTGTCACCTGTTTAAATACCGAAAAGGAGGCAAGGGGGCTTTAGTTAAATGTTTTAAAGAGCGAATAGTTGAAGATCACACGGATAACCCATGTTTTTGTCCGAGTTGTGGTATCGAATTCGCGAGGGATACATTAGTTCGAGGCACGCCAGCATTCAAGATTATTGGCGGAAAAGTCACTATGAAGTAACCGATATTCAGAATATTCTTTTGTGACATTTTCTCCAATCATGAATAGCGATAATTGTTTAAAACACGCTTGAGAGTGCGAATTTTGATCTGAGTCGATAAAAAACGTAAAAATCTCGTTAATAGGTATCATTGTTTTGTAAAGGTGTTAGAATAGCCGCAGTTTCGTTTCGGTTTTTCCAACTTTACATTAAGGGTTTACAATGGAGCTAGGTCTCATCATCGCTTTCATCGTTGCAGCAGCTGTAATGGTTAAGAAAGAGATGGCAAGCGCAAAATAATCGGTTTATTCATACCAATTTTCTTTTCCTTTTTTGAATAAACTCCAAAAAGCTCCTTAATAGGGGCTTTTTTAGTTTCTGGCTTCGCTATCAACCATTTTGTTATCCGCATAGCTTTCTCGTACTAGGTAGTAAAATTACTTAATAAAAGTGATAGTAATTATCATTTGTATTTGTATAATGAGCGCGAGAACTATAACTTAACATGAGAAATTACGGATAATGAAAGCCAACTTCAGCCTTATAGCATCAGCAGTGGTGCTTGCTCTCAGCGCAACTAATGTCCATGCTCAGGACACCACCACATTTGATGAATTCGTTGTCACAGCTTCTTTAGCTGATAAAACAAATCAAGATAAAAGTCGTTCTTTGAGTCGTATAGATGGTCAACAACTTGAAGAAATGCAACCCAATTCTGTTGCAGAAACCATTAAGTATGAACCTAACTTAACTGCCGTTGGCGCGAATGTGGCTGGGAACCAGTCCATCAACATCCGCGGCTTAAGTGGTAATAAAGTTCTACAAGTCATTGATGGAACGCGACAAAATATTCAATATGAACATCGTCCAAGCTACTTTTTAGATCCTGCTCTACTGGGTAGTTTAGAAGTGGTCAAGGGGCCGACAAGCTCACTATATGGTTCAGGCGCGATTGGCGGTGTTGTCATTCAAAATACGCTGACTGCTGATGATTTGATTGAAGATCAGGGGCTTGGTGGACGAGTAAAACTCGGTTACCAAGACAATGGCGATGTATGGACAAATTCTGCTGCAATTGCAGCGAAGCAAGATGAAGTAGACTGGATTCTGGCCGGCAGTTACAGTGATTCTGGCGATATGCAGCAAGGTAACGGCGACACCCTTTATGGAACCAAGTCAGAAAGTCTAACTGGTCTTGCGAAATTAAACTGGCAAGTAAACCAAGCCCATAAATTGGGAGTAAGCCTCAGATACGCTGATCTCGATGGGCGTCCACCAGTCGTGGGCGATTCTAGTGGTCAGATTAATGATCCAGATAAGCTGATATCGCGAAAAGTGAAAGATTCATCTATCGCACTAAAATACGCCTATAACCCAGACTCGGAACTTATCAACTTAGAATCGTCTTTGTATAAAAACAGTTCCAAGATCTCTGAGCGTGACCCGAGCTACACGTCTGATGATATTTCAGAGATTAACACAATAGGGTTGAACCTAAATAACCAGTCTGAGCTAGGGAAGTGGAAAGTCCTTACTGGTCTGGACGCCTATCGTGATCAGCTTGATGCAACTCGTGCTGCGTCTGTGTCAGGTCGACCAGATCTTCCTCAGGACGCTGAGACAACGAATCTCGGTGCGTTTGCCTATATTAACTACGATATTTTACCTACGCTTATGCTAGATGCGGGTATGAGATACGACCGCTTTGAATCTGAAGCTAAGGGCTATGACAACAATACCAAAGATTCTTTATCACCTTCAGTAGGATTGGCATGGCAAGCTCAGAAGTGGATGCTATGGTCGTTACGTTACGATGAAGCATTCCGAGCGGCGAATACATCAGAACTGTTTATGTCTGGTACCCACTTCTCTATGGGGCCAGCATCCAATGACTTCGTACCTAACCCTGAGCTAAATCCTGAAAAATCTCATAACATTGAACTTAAAGGTCAGTTCGACTTTGAAAATGTTTTTGTCGAGGACAAACTGTCATTCACTGCGGCAGCATTTAGAAACAAAGTGGAAGATTTGATCAATCTTGATGTAACGGTACCTGACCGTGCGAGCATGATCTCATGTATCATGGCGTCAGGCACTTCGTGTGGTGGCACAAGTACGCAGAAAAACATCGAAAATGCTCGTATTGAAGGCTTTGAGTTAATGGCCAGCTATGCCGTATCAAATCTTGAATTGGGACTTTCTTATGGACAGACTCGTGGTAAAGACAGCGATACTCAAGAGTGGCTATCTTCGATGCCAGCAGATAAATGGGTTGCGAGTGCTGAATACGGACTGTGGGACTATGACACCAAACTTGGCACGAAAGTCACCTTGGTCGCCGATCAAGAGCGCCTACCTAACGATGATACGACAGGGCCTTACCAAGATTACACCTTAGTTGACCTCTATGCGTCTTGGGAGCCAAGTGAGCGACTTACGGGACTAAAGGTTGATTTCGCTGTGATTAACGCAACAGATGAAAACTACCGACAAGCTTGGACACAAGTGTATCAACCAGGTCGTTCATTGCGAATTTCCGGTCAATACAATTTCTAGTGAAACGAATGACATACCAGCCACCTCTTGAGGTGGCTTTTTTAATCTAAATGCGCATACTAGAGCCATAACGTGCTAACGTATCAGACAATCTTTGTCGGTAACAAGTTTAAAGGCGACTCACAACAACATGCAAAGTCCAATCACACTTGAAGCATTGCATATACTAGATGCTATCGAACGACGAGGCAGTTTTGCAGCTGCCGCCAACGAGCTAGACCGCGCCCCGTCATCGCTGAGCTACCAGATCCAAAAGTTGGAACAAGATCTCGACATTATGATCTTTGACCGTTCTGGTCATAAAGCGAACTTCACCGAAGCAGGTAAACTGATCCTTGAACGCGGCCGTACGATACTTGCGGCGACAGAAAAACTTGTCAATGATGCTAGCGTGCTTGCAAACGGCTGGGAGCTCGATATCACTCTCGCCTATGATGGCATTATTCCGGTTAATAACTTTTTCCAAATGGTCAACGACCTTGGCAACGTAAGCTCCACTCGTATCAAGTTGCAAGAGGAGATCCTTGCGGGCTGTTGGGAGGCTCTCAATACAGGTCGTGCCGATCTGCTCGTTTGCCCAAAGATGGATACCTTGCCTCAGGATGTTAAAGCAGAAGTGATTGGGAGTATGGAAATGGTTTGGGTTGCTGCGACGGATCATTACGTCCACAAGCGTAGTGGCCATTTTGATGACAAAGCGCGTGAAAAATATCGCGTCATCGCCATCGCTGATACGGCTCGAGAACAACCGGCGATCAGTGTGAATATTATCCAGAGACAGCCCCGTTTGACGGTGACCAATTTCGCCGCCAAGGTTGACGCGCTCAAAGCTGGCTTAGGCATAGGTACTTTACCTAAAGCCCTTGCGACAGCGATGATTGAACGCGGTGAACTCAAGGCAATTACCGATGTTGAATCACAGCCGATCGAGATTATCCTCGCATGGAAACGCAATAAGATAGGCGAAGCAAAATCTTGGTGTATTCAATACTTAATGAAACACTGGAAAGCAAACGCAAAGATGTAAAACAAAGGGAGCTGAATCGCTCCCTTGATATTAATCATTGAGTGGTAACACCATGTCGGCGATGCCGTCCTCAAACTGAACATCGAGTTTAAAGCCGAGTTTTTGTGCCAGCATTAGCATTCCGCGGTTGGTTGGCATTGTCATCCCAGACATCTGCTTGGTGCCTTTGTTACGGCAGTACTCTATCACTTTGGTCATCAGTACTTTGCCCAAACCATTTCCTTTAAGATCTGAGCGAATCAAAATAGCGAACTCAGCATCTGTATTTTCTGGGTTAATCAGTGCTCGAGAAACACCGATAATAGGGCAACCTTCACGAGACTGACTGACTGCTACAAATGCCATCTCTCTGTCGTAATCGATTTGAGTTAAGTTTGCTAATGCCTCGTGATTAAACTCTCCGACGTCACTGAAAAATCGCTTGTAGAGATCTTCTTTAGAGACGTTGTGAATAAAATCGGCATGATAGGGCTCATCTTCAGGAAGTATTGGTCGTAGTAATACTTCTTCGCCATCTTTAAGGGTGATGAGTTCTTCCGACTCGACAGGATAAGGACGGATAGCGAGTCTCTCTTGAGCATCACCTTCATAGCGCTCTAGTATCAGGTCTGCATCTAAGATGGTAAAATTGGAACCGTTTGCCAGTACTGGATGTATATCCAGCTCATGAACTTGCGGGCAATCGACCACCATTTGAGAGATTCTTACCAATAACTCCGACAATCCATGAATATCCATTGGCTCTGGAAGTTTCTGAGGTCGAATCTTGCCATTTTTGATCGCTCGGATGATCAAGTAGCGAGCGAGTGCCATGTTGAGCGGAGGAAGGGCACTGGCTGCGTCTATCGACTCATCCCATTCAGAACCGCCTTGACCAATTAAAATGACCGGACCAAAGGTTTCGTCTGTTTTGACTTTAATTCGAATCTCTTCTCCGCCGGCCAGTTTAGCCATCCCCTGTACTAACAGACCATGGATATTAGCAGAAGGGTACGAGAGCTTCGTCCGATCGAGTATGGCTTCAGCCGCACTGGCTACCTCGGCACTGTTACGCAAATTGAGCATTACCCCCTGAACGTCAGACTTATGTGCAATATCAGGAGAACGAAGCTTGACCGCAACTGGGTAACCAATTTGCTCGGCGACATGGACGGCTTCACTTGAATCTGACGCTATCCAAGTCGGCAGGACGTTAAAATTAAAGTGGCGTAAAAATGGCCCAATTTGGTGTGTATCTAGAGACACTGTGTTTTTGTCCAGTAACTTTTCTTCAATCCACTTTTTCGCTTCATTTATCTCGGTCACGTGCACTGGCTCGGCAGTTGTGGGAGTTTCCATCAACTGTTTTTGGTTGCGCCTGTATTCCACAAGGTGCATGAATGCAACCACCGCGCTTTCAGGAGTGCGATATGTAGGAATGCCCGCCTGAGTAAAAATATCTCTTGCGGGTTTTGCGGTGAGTTCGCCTGACCAATTAGTGAGGAAGTTAAAGCGTTTATGCCTTGGATGGGATTTAATCGCCTCAACTAAAGCGAGGGCGGTTTGCTCAGATTGGGCGACAGCGGACGGACTGTGCATGATTAAGATCGCATCGGCACAGTCGGTATCCATCAGCGCATTAAGAGTATCAACGTAGCGGGTATGATCGGAATCACCGACCATATCAATTGGGTTGTTATGGCTCCAACTGGCTGGCAAGATCGTGCTGAGTTTCTCTATGGTTTCCTCAGACAGCTCAGCAAGTTGGCCGCCACGCTCTAGTAATGTATCGACCGCCATGATAGCGGGGCCACCACCATTAGTGATAATGGCCAGACGTTCACCCCGTAGCGGTACAGAGTGAGTTAGAGTTTCAACCGCTGCGAATAACTCGTGCGAATTGTTAACTCGCAGCATACCAGTACGTCTTATGGCTGAGTCATAAATAATATCGAGCGTATCGTCGCCACCAGTATGCGCCCTTGCAGCGATACGTCCGGCTAACGTTTTTCCTCCTTTTAGCACCAAGATCCTGCGGTTGCGTGATGCGGCACGAGCGGCAGACATAAAACGTCGAGCATCTTTAATGGTATCGACATAAAGCAAGATTGCTTCTGTATGCGTGTCGGTACTCAAATGATCGAGTAAGGCTGCAAAATCAATATCAAGCGCATTACCAAGTGAAATGAACGCTGAAAATCCGATGTTTTTGTCATTAGCCCAGTCGAGTATTGTTGTGCACATAGCCGCAGACTGAGAAATAAAAGCGATTTTGCCTTGTTTGGCAGTTACGGGCGAAAAGGAAGCATTAAAATTGGCCCAAGGTAAGATTAGTCCAAGGCTGTTAGGGCCTAGGATTCGCATGCCACTCTGTTTTGCTATTTCCAAACAGGCATCTTGGATGCTCACACCCTCGTCGTTGGCAAAATGCATATCGGCCGAGAGAACAATGACCATTTTTACCTTTTTGTGCGCCATTTGCTCAAAAAGCCGCTGATTATAGCGCGCATGGGTACATAGAATCGCAACATCAGGAACGATTGGCAGATCATCTATCGTGGGGTAGGCGAGTACACCACAAACCGATGAGTATTTCGGTGTGACAGGCATGATTGCACCTTCAAATCCACCATGTAATAGATTTTTCATCACGATATTGCCAGCGCGCATCGGCTTAATTGACGCGCCGATAACGGCAACAGAACGAGGTTTCAAAAGATGATTCAAGTGACTCATTACGGATGCTCCAAAGCGGGCGATGAAGAATATCCTATCTAACCTTGGCTGTGATTGCTTGGAAGATTTGATGTTGTTTTAATCAGATCACTTGGGTTCCAGCTCAGTTTGTGCCTTATGTCACAGAGTATTGATATATAATTAGAATGTTGGGTTGATTCTCAGCGTATCTAACGGCATGATTTACAGTAATTTCTAGTTAAGGCATTTGAAAATTTCATGAAAAAAATTGCGATTGTTGGCTTATCAATGGTGCTTTCTGCATGTGTGTCGAACAAATACGTTACTGACGTCAGTTCAGAAAGCTATCGTGAAGAATACAAAGCAGCGAAGGTTGAACAGCCTGTTGTGACACAGCAAGGAGCGACTGCAGACATTACTGAGAGCAATGTCGTGGCTATGGAGAAGCCAGTGGTTCAAACTAAACCACAAACTAAGCCAGCCGTAGCAATTATCCCGCCGACATCAAAACAACAAGCAATGAACCCACGCTATGGTTTCACGATTCAGGTCGTTGCGGTAGGTTCCCAAACAAAAGTGGATCACTTTGCGCGCAAACTTCCTCGCGATAATCAGCCGATTTGGGAAAACTATAAGGTGGTCAACGGTACCAAATGGTATACTGTGCTCTACGGTGATTACGCAACGCGTACCGATGCTAAAGCGGCAATAGCTGAACTACCTGAAGAATTCCGCACGCTTCAGCCTTTTGTTAAGAGCATTGACGAAATCAAGAACTCGCAATATCCAACACTGAACAAGCTAAATTAATCAAGAAGGGGCATCTAGCCCCTTTTTTCATGCTTAATTAATGGTCATTCAAACGGTATTGTTGCTTTTTACGGCCTAAAACCGTGTAAGTTAGCGTACTTTTTATTATCATGGCTAAACTAATCCCTCTGTTGTATCACGGAAAGATCTACTAAATGACTAATACGACAATTCTACTTCTTTGTGGCGGTGGCTCATCAGAGCACGAAGTGTCACTCGTTTCCGCTAACTTTATTCAATCTCAGCTCGAGCTTACACCAGAGTTCAAGGTTATTCGTGTCGAGATGAAAACAGATGGATGGTATACCGAGAGCGGTCAACTTGCGTATCTAGACACTAACTCAGGAACGATTAATACGGATAACGATTCGGTTAAGCTTGATTTCATTGTTCCGTGCATCCACGGCTTTCCTGGAGAGACTGGCGATATCCAATCTATGTTAGAGTTGGCTGGCATTCCGTATTTAGGTTGCGGCCCTGAAGCAAGTTCGAACAGCTTTAATAAAATCACGTCAAAACTATGGTACGACGCGCTAGGCATCCCAAACACACCTTACATCTTTTTATCAGATAATAATGAACAAGCATTCCAAGCGAGTAAGGAAGCATTTGAAAAGTGGGGCAGCGTATTTGTTAAAGCGGCTCGCCAAGGATCTTCGGTTGGTTGTTACAAGGTAACTAATATCGAACAGTTACCGCAGGCGCTTAACGACGCGTTTAGTTATTCTGATCAAGTGTTGGTCGAACAAGCAGTTAAGCCTCGTGAACTTGAAGTCGCAGCGTATGAATATCAAGGTAAGCTTTATATTTCTAAACCAGGCGAAGTCATTGCACCGGAAGATGCTTTCTACACCTACGAAGAGAAGTACAGCGCTTCAAGCCATTCAAAAACAGAAGTTGAAGCATCCAACTTAACTTCACAACAGCTCGAGATGATTCGCTCTAGCTCAGAAAAAGTATTTACTCAGATGCGACTAAGACATTTATCACGTATCGACTTTTTCCTCACTCCGGAAGGTAATATCTACTTAAATGAGGTTAATACTTTCCCGGGAATGACGCCTATTTCGATGTTCCCTAAAATGCTTGAAAACAATGGCCATAAGTTCGCTAATTTCTTAGCCGATTGTGTGCGTCGTTCACTTTAATTCCAAGGTTTGAAGCTTTTAAAAGCTAACCGTTCAGCAGCTGCTTGTGTCCTGTTGCCAAGATATTGATAGGGCATAGCAGCACTTTGCCATCGACCAAAGTGTTGAATTTCTTTTACTTTAACACCTTGATCGGCCATTTCTGCCACAGCGCCCACCCGAAGCGACTGCCCCGAAAACTGTAGATCCAATCCCAGCTTATCGCTGGCAGCCCTCAGTATGCGATAGATTGAAGAGTCATCGAGTGATGAGCTGTTTAAATTGCCGTGTTTATCAATCGCGCTGAATAGTGCACCTTGATGAAGGCCTCGGTATGTCAGCCACTTATTCATATACAGAGTTGCTTGAGATGATAACGGATACCGGTTTTGACCCAAGATCACGCCTATATTTTCTTCCGCGCAATCTAAATCTTGGAAATTGAGCTTCTTTAACTCTGAACGCTTTAACATGCACTCAAACATCACAAAATAGATAGCGAGATTACGAATATGGCTTAGCTGAGTAGAGTGGGCTAACTTCTCTGCAAGATCGTCTAGATGCCAGCGTGTAAAAGGTGTCGTAGATTTAGCGTCTTGCTTCTTATTGATACGAAGTTGCGATAGTACCGTTCTAACGGCGACGCTAGAGGTTGGGTCACTGTCTGCAAGAATTCGGTGAATAAGGCTTATTGTTACACTGTAGCGTTTTATCGTTGCTAGTTTTCGGTGTGTTGATTCTTTCTCCAGGAATAACCTGACCGCAGTGGCAGAAGCAGGTAGAGGAGATACATGCTTATTTACACAGAATGCAACAAACAAGTTCCAGTCTTTGCGCATAGCTAACAGTGAGTTACGTGCGTAGTTACCTTCTGTTAACTCATCGACATCGTCTACACTAATGCATGAAGAGAACTTTAAAACAAGGTTCTTTTTTAATGCTTCATCTGTGATGACACGAACAGTTTTCCTCATAATCACGCACTATAACCAATAAATGTGTACTAAATATACTTGAAAATGAGCAATTTACAATTATTATTAAACTTACTGTATAAGAAGATAATAATGATTATGGCTGCTGCAAATTATCGAGGCTTTACCCTCAAAACTGCTGGAAACTCTACAGAAATTTGGCAAGTTCAAATTAAAAATCATCTGCTGACAGGAAGCATGGCGGCGGTGAAGAAAAGTATTGATTGGTTTTGCGACACTGCAACAATCATTGATCCAAAAGAGTTTAGTTCTCTTGCCAATAAAAAGGCAGGATCAGGTAAACCATCCCAAGAAAATTTCCACGGTTTTACAATCAAGAATGATACTGGTGAACCCAATTCATGGTACTGCTTCTTCAATGGCCGCCTAATCAAAGGCGGAAAGCTTGCTATTCAAAAGCATATAGAGGCATACTTGCTGGCCAAACAGAAAGCGGAACAGCTACAGAAGAAATAATATGACTCTTGTATATAGTACTGACGTTGGTCGTATCAAACCAGAAGTTCAAAAGCCCGAAAGAGAAAAGGGTGATGGTATCGTTCGAATCGAGCGCCAAACTAAAGGTCGCAAAGGAAAAGGGGTTTCAATCGTAACAGGTCTAGATCTAGACGATGCTCCGTTAAAACTGCTCGCTGCCGAGCTAAAAAAAGTTTGTGGCTGTGGTGGTTCCATTAAGGATGGAAAAATTGAAATTCAAGGCGACGCTCGCGAAAAAATCAAAGTGTTCCTCGAAAAAAGAGGCTACACCGTAAAGTTAGCGGGTGGTTAATTCGCCTCAATTCCTCCTTCTGTAGGGCAGCTTGGCTGCTCTACTTACTTTCATGAATCATCCTTCCTTTCATTAGTTACCCGTTTTTATCGTCAGTTTTACTCAAATCAATATGCATTAGCCGCGAATCAAAATGATGGCACGCTGGTAACGTATAAACGACAGATAAGTAATGATCCTAATAATCAGTAATTCAATCTTTGATTATCTTACTGATTATTAGGTATTTTATGGTAAATCAATTATGTTGAATAACTTAGGCGATAAACGCAGTAGAGTAAGTCAAACGGGGCAATGGCTTAGCTGTATCATGTATATCATTTAACATAATATACATAATACGCACTAATGTGTAATGGTTCTGGGTGTGACAACGGCCAACACGCTCTGTGTGAAATCTGTGTCTTTTGAACAGTAACTCCCCCGACCCCATATATAAAAAACAGCATATCCGGCTTTTAATAATGGTAACGGCACGAAATAATCGTTATGGCTTGTTCATCGACGGCATAAACCAGTCGGTTGGTATCATCAATTCTGCGTGACCAGAATCCAGATAAGTTCTCTTTTAACGGCTCTGGTTTACCAATACCTTCAAACGGAGAGCGTTTCACATCGGTAATGAGCTTGTTGATGCGCTTGAGGGTTTTCTTGTCTTGGCCTTGCCAATACACATAATCCCCCCAGGCTTCATCGGTCCACGCCAATAAACGGCGCTCACTACTCATCGATCAGATCTCGCTGGGTTGTTTTCCCCGCTCGATACTGTGCGATAGAACGATTCAAATGCTCTGCATTTTGCGGTGAACGCAGCAAATGCACGGTTTCCATCAGACTGTTGTAATAGTCTAAAGACATCACAACGGCATCTTCAGCATCACGACGCGTGATGACCGTGGTGTCAGCGTCGTTCACGACACCATCCAGCACGGCTTTAAGACCATTTCTAGCCTCAGTAAAAGAGACAACTCTCATAGCACCTCCACATGTACAGTTAACAGAACAAGTATAAACCTACACGTTAGACATGTACACTTTAAAGTACATCTAGAAGTTAACAGTATGCTTAAAACCCCATAAGTCTAAAGTAACTATCCCACTCCCCAGAAAACATCAATTTGTAAGTATTTTCAGTTGTAATGTGCGTTGAATGTGACGCACAAAAAAGCCCACGTATGTGGGCTCGTCGTTTAGTCATGCCTGAACTTGAAGAGTAATTCTCCCATACCTATGCCGTTAAAAGGTAAATAGTGTTGCTCAGTAAGTTGAGTCAGTGCTTTCTTATCGTCTTCGGTCAATTCAATCAACGCTTTATCTTGTTTGCTTGTGGCTAGCTCTCCGTAAACAGGGATATTCAACCAACCTTCTTTTTTCAACATAGTTAAAGCGTGTTGTTCATTTTCGCTTTCAAGAGTATCGATAAGCTTATCTCGTTCAGAATCCAGGCATCTAGACTCTGCCAAGCTATATAAATAAACCACAACACTAGCTTGTTTTTCTCGTGGTAGAGAAAGCAGCCAATCATTGACCGGATATGGGTTATTCGTGCGGTTTTCTTTGTCCCCACACTCATCAAACTTTTGCATAAAGCTTGTATATGCTTCTATTGCAGTAGCGGATTTAAGTCCCAAATGTGCTGGAATTTCAATTTGAGCATAAGTCAAAGAACATCCTATGAGAGCAAAAACACTACATAGCTTGATACACACACTTCCAAAACTCATGCTCTGCTCCTTGAGATTTTAACCATTGATTATACGCAATTTTTTCAATTTGTTTTCTGTGAACCTTGCTAATAGAAGTCATTACTCTAGCAAATCCCTCCCAATCATACGTTGCAACGTTCGTCAGCTTTTCATGAGGTTGACCTTTTAGAAAAATATCAAAAAACGGGATCACGGCGATCACTTTCGCTAACAGGTTCGCGCTTTCTATCGTATCGATAATCTCTTCTACCGCTTTAATACCCGATACAGATAAACGGTCTGGATCCATTTCACACTGTGCAATATTTATCATGATCAAGCCTCTACAGGGTTCCGCCAATCGTCTGTGCCATAAGTACTCGCCATATGGTGCGCCCACTCTATTTTGCGGTAGTTGAAAAACAGGTTTACGAATTGGTTGATATTGCTTGCTTTATCCTCTCTGGAATCAGGCAAAAGCACTTGAATTTCACTAAGACGAGCGTTTGTTAATGATGTCGTGAAAAAACGTTCCTGTCTCCCACTCAATGACATTCGATACCAGTCTAAGGAGACCGATTCTATGGTCTCACCTTGGCATAATGCATTGTACAGCAGTGGTAAAGCGCTCGTGATTTCACAAGTCACTTTTAATGGACCATGAACACGCTGTCCACTAGGTTGACCACTTTGTCGGTCTGTGGGGGTAAGAATCAGATGTCCAATACTTTGAACTAATATTTCGTGTTGGTGAGTTTCGACCGCCCCATCGCCTACAGAATCGTGTGAACCAGCGTTTCGGGTAATTAACCCTTGATTGGTTCCTATTATGGTTAAGTAACAAGGTTGTGGCATCGTTAAATATCCAAACGGTTGTATACGTCCATCGAGCCTATCAAATCGCTTGTATTCACTTCAAGTCAGGGCTTGGTGTTAATGAACGCATATCACTGTGGGACAATATCTCACTCGCTGATGCCACAAAAACGCCTCAGCACTGCTAGAATCCAGCCTCGCAGAGACTAACCGCACCAGTGGCGATCAATGCCACTGCAACCCAGAGAAGCCAAACATGCTATGCGCAGTCGCGAAGACTGAGCAGCGAGCATAGCAGTGTTGGCGTTCCTATCGCTTGCAGAGAATCAATCGAGAGTCGAGATTGATTACCCTTCCCTACGTTCCGCAAACGCAGTGCGCCAGTGTTTGAGCGTTAGCGAGTCAACCCCGTATAGTAATACGGGGTGAAAGTCTGGATTCCAGACGAATGGATAGCTCTTTCAAAATAAATGCAACCAGTGGCATTGCGCGCGGTTTGGTGTATTTTGTTTCTGCTTAAAAACAGTTACTTAGGAGAGAAAATGAAATTAGAAGTTACGGAAATTAAAAATTGCGGTACTTTAAACCAAGAATACGTAAAAATCTCAGTTACATCGGATTGTAATCTTTCTTACTATCTTTTAACCGATACAACTTATACGTCAAGCGACACAATTTCCAATAAACTACGCCATGTCTACTGGTTTAGAAACAAAGAGGTGAAGAAAGGCGATACGATTTACCTCTATAGTTGCAAAGGATCCGATTCGTCTAACTCCGGTACACACAAGTTTTATTGGAATTTAGGTAAGTCAGTTTGGAACAATGATGGTGATGCAGCAGTGTTGTTCAAAATCAGCACATGGAAAACCACAAAGGCTTGATTCTTCTCTCGGAGCCTTATTTATTGTAGCTACGTACGCAATCGCCCTAGCAAACTTCAATAGTTTGGAACTAATCTTGAGTTCAAGCTCCGACTTGATTTGAAGTGTAGCATGCAAGTCTACATTGGAAGAGAGCATCGAATTTACTTTTTGCGATTAACTGTCAAAACCAGGGCAAAAAAAACCTCACTTTTTGCAAGTGAGGTTTTGACAGTTTATAACTCTAGATAGTTCTAGATAACTTCTGTAGATTGTAAAGCCATTTTACCTCCTACTCCTTAGGAACTAAGAACAGTATATAGCCTTGCCCCGGCAGTAGCAAGTGATCGGAATCTGCAAGATTCCACCGTTCATAGCCCTCACCAGTGTCTTCAATATAGTGATTTTCTGGCAAATCACCTAACCCAAAACGCTCAAAGATAACTTTATAACCTTTGTCACTTTTTACTTCTATTGTGGCTCCTTTAATATATGTACTGATGTAGGCCTTGATGTACGGCTCTGTTTTTAAGTCTTGCGTCCAAGAAAGGACTCTTTCAAATTTGACTGTTTTTTGGTCGCTACATCTTCTGTGTTTCGCGTAATCGTTTAACTTAATTTCACATACTCGTAGTGTAGGATCTGATTCATGTTCTACAAATGCATCATTTGTATAAGAAACGCCATTTAATCTCAAAGCAGATAGCTTGACATCCCCAGCTTCTGTTTTTAACGTTTGTTTTAGCTTGGGCTCATCTACGTATGGTGATACCACTACTTTGTAATTTGAGGTACAAAAAACACTCAAAGTATTATCAGTCACTACAAGCTTATACTTAGAAACGAAATCTTCAATATGGTAATCCATTGACTTTGAAAAAAATTGTTGTTCAATCTTTTCAACTACCTCTTCGTGGTTACTAGGTAGAATTTTGGAGATTAAAGCGTTGGAAATTACCTTCCATTTTTGAATGACGGGTATACCATTCTCGATATTGCTTGGTTCGTAAAACACATCATAAATATGTTTTTGAAATACTTGCGTGAACTGAGAGGATTTCATTATTGCAGCAAAAACACCGGCTCCAAGAATTGCACTACCAACCTTAAGTACAGCTTCACCTGCACCACCTGCGATAAGCTGATCAATTTCGGCACTTAAAACCGAGCCAATAAACATGAAAAAGAGTCCTGCGATAAACATTATTAACGTGAGATTTTTTGTTACAGGACTTAGTATTGAGTTCCTAAAAAAGGACTTCGCGGTATCAAACATATGTTAAGCCTTAATTATCTAACCGACATTATTAGTTTTATATACAAGGTGCGAACTTTATATCTACTAGAAAAAAAAACAAGCTACATTTTCAGTGTTTTTCTTGCACTAACGTAACCAAATATTTTGATGCGTGTTTTTCATTCCACTTCGGTGCCTTTTCTATTAGCACGGTTCCTACAAATACCTTATGAGAAGTTAGTCATCATAAGCCTCAACAGGCTTTCAGAACATCATAACCTTTGTCCAATAATTCAACTGTTTCGCATTTTTAAATTAAAGTTTACTTTAGTATTGCTGATTGCCCTCGCAAGCTTTATGAGCCTAGTGGCCGTTTTAATTTCCAGATCGGAGTTTATTTCTAGCAATCCAATCCCCGCAAGTATCTGTTGAGGAGATACTTGTTGTCCTGTAGGGAGTTCTAACCTTCCCCTGTTCATTCTGAAACCTTGCCACTCTTCATTGTGCGAGAGTTCCAATCGACTCTGGTTACGCATAAGCCTCTTACATTCTTTGGGAATATCGTAACCCCTGTCCCATTGCTTGACTGTCCTCACACTTTTAAAACAAAGTTCCGCTGTCTCTTCGACTGTTAAGCCGCATTCAAATTCACGAAAAAAGTAGTTTTTGGTCATTTCGTGATACTTCATGATTTACTCTCGCTAAAGTGCAAGAGTTATAAATTAATGTGATACCAGCTCCATTGAGCATAAGGGCACGCAATACGCATTGAGCTTGTGTGTGTGCAATTTGTGTTACGCACAAAAAAGCCCACGTATGTGGGCTAGTCGTTTAGTCATGCCTGAACTTGAAGAGTAATTCTCCCATACCTATGCCGTTAAAAGGCAAATAGTGTTGCTCAGTAAGTTGAGTCAGTGCTTTCTTATCGTCTTCGGTTAATTCAATTATCGCTTTATCTTGTTTGCTTGTGGCTAGTTCTCCGTAAACAGGGATATTCAACCAACCTTCTTTTTTCAACATAGTTAAAGCGTGTTGTTCATTTTCACTTTCAAGAGTATCGATAAGCTTATCTCGTTCAGAATCCAGACATCTAGACTCTGCCATGCTATATAAATAAACCACAACACTAGCTTGTTTTTCTCGTGGTAGAGAAAGCAGCCAATCATTGACCGGATATGGGTTATTCGTGCGGTTTTCTTTTCCCTGAGACTCTAACCATTGTTCAAAAGCTATGTCAGCAATCACCTTTCTCTGTATGTCATTTAGATTATGATGTGCGCTAGCCTTACTATGCATGGTTACACCGTAACGCCAATATTGCGCCCGATGGATTAGGGACTAACCAGAAAAGGCAATTAACCCCTAATACCCCATCAAATTTGTTACAGTGTCACTATTTTAGAGCTTGCTTAACCGGTTCTAATTGCCAATCGTTGTAAGCATATGAGCGCGCGCCGGCCATATAACGTAGGTTTAAATTGCGATTTGAAAGCAGTATTTCAACGAATAGATCGTTCTCGCTACGGCTAACAGGCGTAAACCTCAGAATATCGCCATGACAAGTTCTTGCAAACTCCAGGGGCGTTCCATTCGCAAGAATACTAACACTCTCATTATCGACGAAATACTCACTGCTGCCGCACTCTACTCCTCGAAGGGTCAAAGAAAGTTGCTTTTGCTTCGCCACCTCTAGCGTGGGCAAAGCAATAGACTCTGCGATAACGTCTTGTTGTTTCGCGATTACTGGCGAGGCAGTTATAGCCAAAAAAACAGCGGCTAGGCTGAATTTAGTTCGTAGGTTCATTATGTGTTCCTGTGATTCACTATATTTCTAAGCCTATCAGAGACATCACAAAATGGAATCCAATTCATCAACTAGTGTGAAGTTTTTTCAGTACTTTCAAACCACAACACCAAACTTCTGTAAACAAACAGCATATCGATGCCATGAGATTACGATTCGGGAATCGTTACGCCGCAACCCCACAGAACAATACACTGGGTGACAGTAAGCGCTTGCACACAGCACTTTCATTTATGTAACTTAATTACAAACCATGTTTATTGGTAATCGCCAATAGCACAAAATACCACGCTAAGTTATTGAAATAATTAAACAAACGATAATCACTAGCCATTACCGAGCAGACTTTCAGCAACTTACAGAATCGATGATTTTTAGTTGATTGAGCTACGTACGTCGGAGTGGAGGATTTTCGTTATTGTTTGTTGGTATGAAGATTTAGTTATAGTGCGCCTTGGTCTAACAGGTATAAAAAAAGAGCAGTTCCCTGCTCTCTTTATAATGTTTAGTATTTTCTCGTCGATTACTGTTTGGCAGCTTTTTCTCGAATCTGTTCAGCGACAACTTTAATCGCTTGTGCTGTGCTCATGCCCTCTGCCATTAGTTTTTGAATTTCTTCGACTGCTTTTTGTTGTTGTTCGTGTGTCAGTGGTGGCAAATCGTCAAACATAAAAAAAGGCTCCTGATATTTTAGGAGCCGACTATAGTACGAATTACAGAGAAAGGCTAGTGACCTACCCTAACGATTTAGTTAGTAGCTTGTCAGGAAGTTAATGTAGGCTCCCATTGAATTTTCGTTGGTGTAACTCGCACCTATATCAAGTTGGAATAGGTTCAATGGAGACAAGCCGATACCAGCAGTAACCGTGTCATCTAGATTGTCGTAAGCCAGATTGCGATTCCAACCTGCACGCAGTTTTAACTGGCGCATGATGTCAATCTCACCACCTACTCTTAACATCTGAGTGTTGTCGTTAAAATTGGTGTAGCGCTCTTCTTCATTTAAATCGTAGTCAACACTAATCGTTGCGTAATCTGCAACCAATCCAACACCCACGGTATAAAGTGGTCTCATCTGGTATGAGTAACTAACAGGATCAAATGTACGGCTTTGCGTGGCATCGATTTTAGAAGTCACGGAAGAACCAGCCAACTCCTGAGTATTAATGTCACGAGAGACTAAGTTTGTTGCAGCAAAACCAACTCTGAGCGGGCCATAAAACCAAAGAAAACCAGCGTCCATATTGAACATGGTTTCACCAGTGCCGTTATCGCGAATGTCTTTAATGTCGTAGTTGTTCAAGTTAGCTGAATATACATAAGTGTAGATCCGCTGAAGCTTTGGTGTAATACCGAATGAAATGTGTTGGCCTAAGAATGTCTGATATTTAGCTAATGAAATACCCACTTCCGTCACCCCGACACCAACAGCATTTACTGCACTTAGTTCTGCATTTATGGCAGGATTAAGTGCTGGGTCGATACCACTGTTAGCACCTTTGTAGATATCTGTTTGCGCAAATGACTCTGCATAGGCTTTGCCGAACACATTCGCTGCTACATATCGGTTTGGTATTGCAAATGCAACGACACCACCAAATTCAAGTTTTGCAATGTCACCTTCTAGAGCGTTTAAGGTCGTTCCTAGTTCTGATATGTTTGAATAGTCACCACCAATCGCTTTGTCGATTAAGCCTGCGGCCTTGTCGAGGTCATCAACCATCATATGTTCATCGCTATACGATAAACCAAAACTTGGTGTGATCATGCCAACGTCATCATTACGACGATAGATTGCAGTGAGTGCTGGGTTGTAGAAAGGAGCAGTTAGAAAATTTGCCGAGACAACGCCAACGCCACCCATTGCATCTCCGCGAGCTTCAATCGCGTAGTTAGCTGCCAAAGCCGTTCCCGAAGCCAAAGCGATAGACAACGATAAGAGTGTTAGTTGTTTTTTCATATCGGTATAAACTTTTTATTCCATGTGTTTATAGCGACCTATTGTCTATCAACTTTAATTATTCCTCTACTGAAACATCATACGTTTTGCTAATTATTTGTGATTGTTCAACAATTATCGGCCCTTGCCAACGTTGATGGCTAATTGCGACCGCTAAAACATAGCGTCCTGGTTCGATTCCAATGTTGCCGAGTGAAGTTGGATAATCTGCATCAACGGTTTGTCCCCAAACACGAACATAATTGCCATCGACATAGTCATAGACCGATGTATCCAGCTTAGGCAGTGGGCAATGTGGATTGAGTAAAGCGTTACGCTCTACTTTCCATTGGGCTTTGGCATTCCAGCGCACTGAGACTGACGCTTTCGGTTCCCCAAGAATTAGCCACGAACTCCAAGATGTCTGATCTGCGGCTGTGACATCAATTCGATATAATCCCATGGTGACGCGACTATTTAGATTGTATCGTTTGGTGTAAACCTTAGTTCCGACTTCGTTGTCTTTTGGGGTTGCTTCCGTAAAAGTATTGTCTGTCGAAATTGGCTTAGACACCCAACGCGTTAAAGAAATGTCTTTGATCTCTTTGCTGGCTTCGACCTCTACGATAGCACGGTATGCATCACGGCCAGGACTTTGAATATCTGTCCGACGTACGATGACATTATTGACCCATTGAGGTAACGATTTATTGTCGAGTGTTTTACCACAATCTATTTCTAGTGACTGAAGTAAAAGGTCATTTAGATGAGGTGTGATAGAGCGATTCTGTTCCAGTTGCCAAACTTCTACTAGAGACGAAAACATAGACGGAAGATCGTCATTAAGCAGATGCTTATGCGCCTGCGTTAATGGTGAATTGCTTTCGAACCAAGGTACTTGTAGGGCTGAAAGCGGTGCACTGACCAATAGTGCACCGAGTAATAGGCTTGGTTTAACCATTAGGCTTTCATTTTGTATCCAACGCCACGAAGCGTTTCAATCTCTAAACCTGGTAACTTTTGGCGCAGCTGCAACACGTGTGTGTCTACAGTACGAGTTGTTGGGAAATGATTGTATCCCCAAACATGGTCTAGTAGTTCGTCACGGGTAAACACTCGGCCTAGATTGCTTGCCAAAAAGAGCAGCAAATCGAACTCAGTACGCGTTAACGTAATCGATTCGTCTCGGTAGAAAACTTCACGAGTTGCCTTATCGATGATCAGATGCTCTGTAACCACTTTAGTGTCGTCGAAAGAATCCCCTTCAGGTGCACGCAGTTGCGCTCGAATACGGGCAAATAATTCCGCTTCGGCAAAAGGTTTGGTCAAATAATCGTTCGCACCTGCGTCTAAACCCATCACTTTGTCTTTAACCGTCACTAGTGCAGTCAGTAGGATAACGGGTACATCTTTCAGCTTTTTCCATTCTACAAGGTGGTCAACTGAGTCACCATCAGGTAACTGACGATCAAGGATGACAAGATCCGCTTTTTCCCAGTACTGAGTGACGTCAGCAATTGTTTCTGAGTGGAAACATTCGTATCCCGCTTGTTCAAGGCTGACTAGCAGGCCATCAGCTAAGTTTTTGTCATCTTCAACGAGAAGCAGTGTCTGTTTCACAAGGTATCTCCAAAATAAACGTTGTTGGTGGACCAACTAGCGACATTTTTCCGCCCATCCTTCCAACCATAGATTCTACAATGGTTAAGCCTAATCCTAGGCCACTTTTACTTACAAACGGCTTTCGAAGTTGACGCCAATCTTTAGCAGACAACTCGCCCTGATCCATCACTTTAACCGTAATTTTTTGTTTCGCTGTTGTCACATCGACAACAACGGGTGCAACACCATACTTAACCGCATTGCGTATTAAATTGTCTATACAGGTTCCTAACCAATATACATTGAGTTTGGCCGCCACGTCTTGGTTTATGACAAATTTGACGTTGCTATTAAACTCTTCTTCAACTTTAAATTCTAACCACTCTCCAACCGATGGTACCCAGTCTGTTGCAAGAGGTTTGTTATCAGATTGCAAGTAATCTTTACTCGCTTCAGCAAGCTGACGTAAACGTCGTGAATCTTCACATAAACGGCGAAACTCGTCGTAGACAGTTTCGGGTAGCTTTTCAAATTCACGGCGAAAGCCTTCGACCGTTAACGACAAACTGGCGATCGGTGTACGCAGCTCATGAGTCAGAATTTGCAAAATGAGCATTCTGCTCTTCATCTCTTGTCGTTTTGTATTCCAGCGATAAACAGACCAGCCCATCACCAACAAAATGTTGGCAATGACTAAAACCACCATACTAATGCGTAAAACATCAGAGTGATCTTCAACTTCCCAACACAAATTACCGCGTTGAACAAAACAACTTGCGCTCGAGTCTCTTAAATTAAATGTAACCCCTGCCGTTTCGATGTTCTTTCGCCATACGCTCTCCGGAAACACGAGATAATTATCATTTTGGCGTAACCATAGCTCATTACGCTCAACGAACATGCTCGAACCAGAAATCAAAGCAAGGACGGCATCTTCGTTCATTCGCTGTAAACGCCCCAGTAAGGTCGTATCCGGAGCGAGTTCGCGCTCCTGAATATGCATGTACTGTTGCAAATTCTCCAACTGGTCAGGATGCCCCAACACATAACGACTAGCATATGTGCCGCCGCCCGGATGAATCAACGCACTGCGAGCAAACCATTTTTCGCTCAACTGAGTTCCCTTACACATCGCTCTCGTAAACACCAGTGGTTCGGTGATTAAAGGGCTAAGTGGAAGTTTACCTGTACAGTTTTGTGCAAGGTTATAGAGACGTTGAACATCTCGCAGTGGATACGTGGCGGTCTGAGGCAGCATAGATTCAGGCGTGAGCAAACGTGTGGGATAGTCAGACTGCAAACTACGAATATCGTAAGACACCGTCGCCTGCGACTCATCAAATAGATCCACAAATCTGTCAATGCGCTCTGGCAGCGACTCAGCGTATACACCACCCGACTGTAATAACAGGCCAATTATCGCTGCTTTTAGTATCGTCTTTATCAATGCAAAAATTTAATAAATCAGTAGGTTAGATTTAGAGTAAAACATTATGACAAAAATACAAAATCGAAATGTGATATCCATGTCATAAATAACAAAAGCCAGCATATTGCTGGCTTTTATATTGAAGTGTTTAGCTTATAGTGCTTTAGAGATTGCGTCTACGCTCTCTTTCGCATCACCAAACAACATCTGGGTATTTTCTTTGAAGAACAGTGGGTTTTGAACGCCTGCATAACCTGTGTTCATAGAGCGTTTGAATACGATAACATTTTGCGCATTCCACACTTCCAGTACAGGCATGCCTGCAATCGGGCTGTTTGGATCTTCAAGCGCAGCAGGGTTAACCGTATCGTTTGCACCAATCACCAATACTGTATCGGTTTGAGGGAAGTCGTCATTGATTTCGTCCATCTCTAACACGATGTCGTAAGGTACTTTAGCTTCGGCAAGTAACACGTTCATATGACCAGGCAGACGACCTGCAACTGGGTGGATACCAAAGCGAACTTCAACGCCTTGCGCACGTAGCTTCTCAGTGATTTCATGCACTGGGTACTGCGCTTGTGCTACCGCCATACCATACCCTGGAGTGATAATAACTGACTTCGAGTTCTTCAGCATATCCGCCACTTCTTCAGCCGACGTTTCACGGTGTTCGCCCTGCTCTTCATCGGAAGAGATAACCACTTCTTGACCGAAGCCACCAGCAATAACGCTGATAAATGAACGGTTCATTGCTTTACACATGATGTAAGACAGAATGGCACCCGAAGAGCCGACAAGCGCACCTGTTACGATCAAAAGGTCGTTCGCTAACATAAAGCCCGCTGCCGCTGCTGCCCAACCTGAGTAAGAGTTCAGCATTGAAACAACAACTGGCATATCGGCACCACCGATTGAAGCGACCAAGTGATAACCAAATGCAAACGCAATTAGAGTCATCACGATAAGCGCAAACATACTGCCATCAGCATTAACGAAATGAACCAAAAGCAACGTTGAAACAACAATCGCTGCAAGATTCATTTTGTGTTTATGCGGTAGATTTAGTGGCGAAGATGAGATAATGCCACGTAGCTTACCAAACGCAACCACCGAACCTGTAAAGGTAACCGCACCAATGAACACACCTAGGAAAACTTCCACAAGGTGAATGACATGCTCTGCGTGAGTTGCTGACTCCGGTGCATCAAGATAGCTGTTAAAACCAACAAGAACCGCCGCCATACCGACAAAGCTATGTAGAATCGCAACCAATTCTGGCATCTCGGTCATTTCTACTTTCTTCGCGAAATGGATACCAATGCCACCACCAATTACCATAGCGATGATGATCCAAACTAGACCTTGAGAGTCTGGACCAAAGATCGTCGCGATCAACGCGATCGTCATACCTGCGATACCATAGTAGTTCCCTGATCTCGCAGACTCCTGCTTAGACAATCCGGCTAAGCTCAAAATAAAGAATAATGCAGCAACAATATAAGCTGCTTGTACTAATCCTGCAGACATTCCCTGTTACTCCTTAATCTTTACGGAACATTTCAAGCATGCGCTTGGTAACGGTGAATCCACCGAAGATGTTGATACTCGCTATCAGTACTGCGATAAACGACAGGAATGATACGACACCATTGCCCTGACCGATTTGCAGTAATGCGCCAACAACGATAATACCGGAAATCGCATTCGTTACTGACATAAGCGGAGTGTGGAGTGCATGGGTAACATTCCATACCACGTAGTAACCTACTACGCACGCAAGCACGAACACGGTAAAGTGAGATAGAAACGCCGCTGGAGCGACAGACGCGATCCAAGCAAATGCACCTACCGCAGCAACCAAGCCTGCCATTTTCTTAACTGGTGAAACTGGCTCTTCGACTTTAGGTTGTGGTTTCGCTTTCGGTTGCGCTGCTTTTTGCTCAGGTTGCGCTGAAACTTGAATGGGTGGTGCAGGCCAAGTAACTTCACCTTCCTTAATAACGGTGACACCACGAAGTACAACATCTTCAAAATCGATGTTAATGTTGCCATCTTTTTCTTTAGCCAGCAGTTTAAGCAGGTTTACGATGTTCGTAGCGTAAAGTTGCGAAGACTGGGTAGGAAGACGACCGACCATATCGGTGTAGCCTACGACCTTAACGCCATTTGCTGTTGTGATGACTTTGTCTGCAACTGTGTATTCACAGTTACCACCGTTAGCTGCTGCTAAGTCCACGATCACGCTACCTGCTTTCATGCTATCTACCATCTCTTTGGTAATTAGCTTAGGTGCAGGACGACCAGGAATTAACGCTGTAGTAATGATGATATCAACATCTTTCGCCTGTTCAGCGTAAAGTTCAGCCGCTTTCTTGTTGAACTCATCCGACATTTCTTTGGCGTAACCATCGCCAGATCCCGAGTCCTCTTTAAAGTCGACTTCTAGGAACTCAGCACCCATTGATTGGACTTGCTCTTTAACTTCAGGACGAACATCAAAAGCGCGTACAATCGCACCGAGACTGCCAGCCGCACCGATAGCCGCAAGACCGGCAACACCCGCCCCCGCAACGAGTACTTTCGCTGGTGGAACCTTACCTGCGGCAGTAATCTGACCGGTAAAGAATCGACCAAACTCATGCGCAGCTTCAACGACCGCGCGATAACCAGCAATGTTCGCCATGGAAGACAGCGCATCAAGGGCTTGTGCTCTTGAGATACGCGGCACAGCGTCCATCGCCATTACGTTAATGTTTTTGCTTGAAAGCTTTTCCATTAACTCTGGGTTCTGTGCTGGCCAGATAAAACTGATTAAGCTTGCACCATCTTTTAGCAGTGCAATTTCATCATTCTTTTCATCTGCAAGAGGCGCATTGACCTTTAAGATCAAATCCGACTCCCAAACCTGCTCGGTAGAAACGATTTTCGCTCCCGCCGCTTCAAAAGAAGCGTCATCGAAACTCGCGAGTTCACCTGCCCCAGCCTCTACGTTAACTTCGAAGCCTAATTTTAATAACTGCTCGACCGATTTCGGCGAGGCAGCCACTCGCGTTTCACCCGCGAGTATTTCTTTTGGCACACCAATTTGCATTAGCTATTCCTTGACTATCAGCAACAATGATTGTTCTGTTTTTATCCAACGAATTTAGATACTTCAAGCATTTTGTAACAAAAACACAAAATATCATTACATATAACCGTTGGAAATGAATAAACTAGCTGGTTAGATCGTTCAGTAATATGCCACAGATCAGGTCAGAAAAAGCCTAACCAGTTGGGAAAAATTACCGTTAAAACAACCGATTATCTAGCATCTAAATACTAAAAAGAGCCATCAGCATAACGACTAATGACTCTCAAGTTTATGATGCTTATCAATTTGCGATAGGATCTTATTGGAAAATGTTGTCGCCCATTTGATCAATGAACATTTGTGCTTTCTTCAACATAAATTCGTTGGCATCGTTCGCAGTTGGCAAAACGTCCGAGCGAATAAAACGGTGTGATTTTATCTCTTCACCAAACTGTTTGGTAATTCGCCCTGCTATCCGGTATTGACCACCCTCTGACTGTGCTTCTTGATAGATCAAATAACCCTTATATTCAACAGGTTCTACGGCAACTTCTGGTTGCGCTTTCTGGCCCCCAAACAAGCGAGAAAAAAGTCCCACACACTACTCCTTGGTTAATTACTTAGCCTTGTGCAAAAGTGGTTTTTCGAACCACTCAAGTTCAATGTCATCATCAAATACCTGCTTACTGAATATGACAGGCACTTCATCTTTCCTATTTTTACGTCGGTCGTCAACAATCATTGTCTTGGCGCCTTCAACCGCCACCGTCGCATATTGCTTTAACGTCACTAAACGTTCTTCAGCCAACGCCGACAAAAAATCGATGTCATGGCGAATATAGACTGGCCTCAATTGACTCAATGCTAAGCAAGCTAGATCAGCCAACTGCTCATGATCAAAGTTTTCAATATATTCTGGCTGGGCTAAGACTTGCCCGACCAAGGTTTCCATATAGTTATGTACGTCAACACTAATCTGCATATAACTCAACTCCCTTTAAGAGTTACCTATCCTAACATTGCTTACTTCATCGCGGCGCGTGGTTTTCATAGTGATGCGTAATCAAACACCATTTTTTGAACACAATTCATACACGCCTTAGGTTTTCATAGATAAGTTTAGTAAAAAGCTTGGAAATTCATCAAATAAAAGTATTCTTAACGAGTTATTAATCAACAATTGTTTCTATTCAGGCTAGGTTTCATGTCGTTTTCCGTCGTCACTACAAATTGGTTCCGAATTGCGTTACCTCTGCTATTGCTGACGTTTATCGCCTTCGGTATGGACAATGTAGTGAGACTCACTCAAGCGAACCTTGGTTTCGTCACCAAAATGCCTTTTGTTTTGTTCGCAACGGCTATTTTGCTTGCCAATCCATTTAAACAAAGTCGCATCGCGATGACAGCGAGCGCCCTTGCAGTGGCTTACTGGTTGATCCAAAACCGTTTACAGTCACCTCTGTCTTCTGGCACCACAATCTTAGAGCTTTCGCTGCTGGCTGCATTGCTACCTATCGCATTAGTTTTAGTGTTTAGTTACAAGGACAGCAATCTGTTTTCACACTCTTTTGCCATCTACTTGGTTAAGCTTGGCCTTTTTGTACTGTGGTGTTATCTCATTCTGACGCATTTCTATGACGGCGGCTTCGACGACATTAATGAAACTTTTTTGTTTGTGATCCCAACCGTTTCAAAGCTGCCGTTTATTCTCGTAGTCTATCTACTGGCTATGGTGCTGATATTTGCCATCTGTGTGCTGAGTCAAAATCGGATAATCGATGTCGTGCTCTATTCGTCAGCTTTGCTCGCGTCGACCACATTTGTTTTTTTCCATATTCCGCATATCTCGAGCACCATGTTCTCTATCGCTGGCATCTTGCTATTGGTTTACTTGTTGTCTGCCAGTTACGAATTGGCGTTTAAAGATACATTGACCGATATTCCTGGTCGCCTAGCGCTTGAGTCTGATTTACGCCATCTGGGCAGGCGTTACACCATTGCCATGCTGGACATCGACCATTTTAAGTCATTCAATGATACCTACGGGCACGATACAGGCGATGATGTACTTAAACTTGTTGCGAGTCGCTTACAGCTCGTTGGTGGACGTGCTAAGGTGTATCGCTATGGAGGTGAAGAGTTCACTGTCCTCTTCAAAGGAAAGCTGGCTGACGAAGCAAAAGATCATCTTGAACTGCTTAGAGCCTCAATTGAGTCTTACGAAATGACCCTGCGCAATCAGGATTCTCGTCCAAAGAGTGACAAATTAGGTTCTAAAAAACGTGGGCCGAAAAAGAACGAAGAGAGCGTTAATGTGACCATCAGTATTGGTGTTGCAGACAGCAGCGAAGGCAAGGACGTCTACACGGTTATGAAGAGTGCAGACGAGGCTTTATACAAGGCCAAAAAGTCTGGACGAAATCAGGTCTGTCTCGCCTAGCGTAGCCGTCAATCTGCCTGATTAAAGAACAGTACAATGCTGCCCCCTTTGAGGTTACTCCCGTAATTGATATTCAGGCCGATTCCAACATTATCAATCCAATCCGATTCAAACGGTGGCGTCATTAACCAACCGACAGATCCTTCGTAATAGAATGAGGTACCAAGTGGTTTGCTGGTATCGCCACCAATATCTATTCGTCGAAAACTACTGTACATAGATTGAACTGAGCGCCCGAAACGGCTGACGTTGTAATAGGCTGCAATACCATTCGCGCTATACCACCCTTCAGGATTGCCGACTTCTCCAAAGTTAGCCTCTCCCCAACCTTGTCCATAAAAATAGTGGAAAGATGACGACAAATTCCAACTTCCCCATGTGGTGGGTTTGTTGTACTTAAATTCAACATGTGGCTCAACCGATAGCGCCCATGCATCAGTGTTAAAAATGACATTATCCAATGCGGGTTTTACCACATTATTCGAGAAATCACTGCGGTAATCGTGATTATTTCTAAAATATTGAAGATGTACGCCAACGCCTGGGGTCACTGTCCAAAAGTCTGTCAGCTGGTATTTATATCGGTAGGCAGTAAACGCACCTAACACAAACTCGTGCTGATAATCATCTCTATCCTGTTCCCGGATTTCGTAGTCTTGTCTCGAAGCCAGTACTGAGAACCGTGTAAAGATTTGGTGTTTATGAACCGCTTCATCGTCGCTAAGATCAAAGGTATATGGTAGCGCCGAAACCGCAATTTGCTGACGCAAAAGAACCGACTCCTGTGAGCCGATATCTTCGTTGTCGAGATTGAACCACTCGTTTGGATCAAAATCGTGGACACCGAAGGTAAAAACGTCACTATCAGTTAGCACGATAGCCGCTGAAAAAGCTTGTTCCAGATAGGCCTGATACGCTTGGCTTCCCTTCGTACACGCGAACGGTGACACAAGCACTAAAGGCAGGGATACATAGCGAGATAGCCGTGAACCAGACATCGAGACCCGAACTCAATTAGATCAATAATAAGAATAAGTTAACGTCAAAGTTCCGGTTAGGCAATACGAACATTTGACTATTTTGAACACTTAAATTGATTACGCCCTGACACCTTAGCTTGGTAGAGTAACTTGTCGACGGAGTCGTAAAATTCGTCGATACTTTCACGACCGGTTGGAACTTTGCTGAACACACCCTGTGACACCGTCACGTAATTGGCAATATCACTGTATTCATGCGCTATTTGGGCATTCTCCAATGCATCTTTTATTCGTTGAGCATCGGTGTGCGCTTTGTTTTCATCGCTATGGCCGAGAATAACAACAAATTCCTCACCACCATAACGACCTACGACTTCACCACTTCTTTCGAACAAACCGTTAAGGATCGAAGCAATAGTGACTAAGCAACGATCCCCTTCCAAGTGACCGTAGTTATCGTTGTAAAGCTTAAAGCGATCAACATCGAGTAATATCAAGCTCAATGGCAGTTCATGGCGTCCATGTAACATGATCATCTCTTGAAGCTCTGAATCGATACAGCGACGATTTTTAACTTTGGTCAAACCATCTTCTTGAACGAGTTGAGCGAGTTCTTGGTTGGCTTTGGCGAGCGCTGCGGTTTTCTGTTTCAGTTCACGACGCATAAAGGCAATGCGTTGCATCGCAACAAGCTTAGAATTTAGGACAATTTTATCAACGGGCTTAACGAGATAGTCATCACCACCAGCCTCAATGGCATTTGCGACCATGCTTGGCTCATCATGCCCACTAAGAAAGATGATGGGAACCCAGTCAGGATAGAGCTCCCGGATTTTGCGTGATACCTGAAAACCGTTCATGTCAGGCATAGAGATGTCTAAGAGAATCAATTCAGGTTCAAACTCTGGATAGAGCTCAAGTGCACGGCTACCAGAGTCAGCCATCTCGACCGTATGGCCAAGTTGCTTGAGACGAATTGCCAGTTGAATACGTTCCATCTGAACATCATCAACCAACAAAATCTTCATTGAAGAACCGTTTATTTCCACTCTATCAATATCCTAGTGCGGGTATCCGCTAATAAATCGTCAAATCTTCGTTTAAGCCGGAAAAACAATCAAGAAATCACACGCTTAATAAAAGCATACTCTACCACGGGTTATTCATCCATTGAAGGTTGACTTTTAGCGCCATTTTTTTACGATAGCGCGGTTACTAAATACATTTTAAGAGAAATCATACATGTCTGACGTTAATCAAACAGAACAACCAAAAGTAGACTTAGCAGAAGTATCAGCAGAACTTCGTCAAGTAATTGAGTTTGACCAAGTTCCGGAAGCGATGCACTACATGGTGACGTCAATCCATGAAGTTTCTGAAGAAGCCGTTCGTGAATCTTGGAATGAGCTACCAAACAGCGCACAAAACGTTTTGGATAACTTTGAACAGTTTCATGCACTTGTTTCAGTAAGTCAGGCATTTGCTGGTCTTAATGTAATGGAAGAGTTTCCTTCATTAAACCTACCGAAAGAGATGACTGAAGAGCAAAAAGAAGAGTACCGTGCTCAACTGCTTGATCAAGTCCTTCACAACTGTGTGAAAGATATGGTCAAGCAAATTAAGAAAGCACGCCGTGACCCTATTCTAAAACGCGACTTTACTGACGTATTCGCGAAATAGTAGAGTTTAAAAACGCCGCTAAATGCGGCGTTTTTTAGTTCGATAGCACAATGTCTCTCTGAGTAACACTGACACCTTTGATTTGCGCATAAACACTCATGCCTACGGTCAAGGCTAATTCATCTCTCGCCCAAGCGGTGATTGTGGCACCTAAATAACAGTTTTCAGCTAACTTTAACTGGATCGATACACTCTGTCGTTCTTGCCCACTTGAGTATGTTTCAATACTGGCTATCGTCGCCAAAAAGATGTTGCGGATTGACGTTCGTTTCGGCTCTTCAAGCATCAATGACACGTCATTTGCCCTAACTTGTAGGCGAACAGGCGCCCCAATTGTTCCATCAACCTTTTGCACCCACAAATTGATATCTGGAGCAAGTTCGACCTTAGATAATGCGTATTGGGTATTATGCTCAATAAGGCGACCCTCGAACAATGAGCTTTGCTCTGAAAAGGACTGCCATGGCTTCATTACCTGTGAAGACCAGACTTGATCTATCGGTCCCGCTACCGCAATTGTCCCCTGTTCTACCACAACCAGATGGTGCGCTAAACGCAAAACCTCGTTCAAGCTATGCGAGACATAGATAATCGGAATCTCAATGCTGTGGGCTAACTGTTCCAAATATGGCAACACCTCGCGTTTGCGTGGTAAATCAAGGGATGCGAGTGGCTCATCCATCAATAGAATGCTCGGTTTAGACAATAACGCACGACCTATGGCAACGCGCTGCTTCTCGCCCCCTGAAAGCTGATGAGGATAACGGTCAAGCAAGGCTCTGAGCGCTAAGAGTTGCACAACGTCATCAAAATGCACGGGGTCTTCCGACTTAACTCCATAGGTAAGATTTCGGCTGACTTTAAAATGTGGGAACAACCGAGCATCTTGAAATACATAGCCAACGTTGCGTTTGTGAACCGGCTTATTAAAGCGCTTTGAGGAGTCAAACAGTGTTTCACCATTTATCACAATGCGACCTTGTGATGGCGTGGTTAGCCCAGCAATGACATTAATTAATGAGGTTTTACCCGCGCCAGAACGGCCAAATATTGCGATGATACCTTTCTCTGGTAAATGAATATCGATATCAAAATTGGCATCGCCCAGTGACTGCTGGTAGCATATTTCCAAGCTCATAAGTTGCCCCCTAAGCGCTTAGCACCGACTCGGCTTAACCACTCGGAGGCAATCAGAGAACTCAACGCGATTGCAATTGAGATAATGCATAAACGCATCGCTTCTGTTTCTGAACCAGGAGTCTCGATAAAGTTGTACATCGCCAGCGGGATAGTTTGCGTTTCTCCTGGGATATTCGATACAAAACTGATGGTAGCGCCAAATTCACCCAGGCTGCGCGCAAAGGAGAGCATCGTCCCTGTAATTATCCCAGGAATCGTTAACGGAAGAGTGATGGTGAAGAAGATCCTCACTGGTGAAGCGCCAAGCGTCGCCGCAGCTTGCTCCAACTTGACATCGACGCTCTCCAAACTCAAACGAATCGAGCGCACCATCAATGGCAAAGCAACAACGATACACGCCAATACTGCCCCTTTCCAACTGAATGAAAAGACAATATCAAACTGTTGATATAGCCACTGACCGACAAACCCTTGTCTGCCCATAGAGATTAGCAACAGATAACCGATCACAACGGGCGGCAAAACCAGTGGCAGGTGCACCAAGCTATCGACAACGCTTTTGCCAACGAATTGTTTACGTGCAAGACCCCATGCTATACCAATACCCATTGGGATGAGCCAGATAATGGCAAAAAATGCCACCTTGAGGCTGAGCAAAAGTGCCTGATATTCGTATTCTGTTAGCACATTCAGTTCCTATTAATGTTCGACTTCGAATCCATAGCGTTGCAAAACGTTGCGCGCCTGTTGTGTTTTCATAAACTGCGCGAATGCCTCTACTTGCGGCTTAGCATTAAGTTGAGCCATGGGGTAGACAATCGGCGAGTGGCTCGATTCCGGGAGGCGAGCAATAATTTTAACCCCCTCACTCATTAACGCATCCGTTTTATAGACTATTCCCAAAGGCACTTCGTTACGCTCAACCAGCGCAAGTGCAATGCGAACGTTATTGGTCGGTGCAAGGGAGCGCTCAACGGCTGTCCAGATACCGAGACTCTCTAGAGACTCTTTAGCGTAGATTCCTGCTGGAACCGCATTGGTCTGCCCTATGGCAATACGCCCTTTTTGAAGATAGTTAAGCCATGAGGCGCTATCATTGATGTCCAGCGAACCTTGGTGGTTAACCGGAGTGATGACAACGAGCTGATTTTGAGCAATACTGGTTACAACGTCACTATTAATAACCTTCTGTTCTATAAGGTAATTCATCCATTTCTCATTTGCCGCGATAAACACATCAGCGGGTGCTCCTTGGTGGATTTGTCGAGCGAGAGACGAGGTACCGGCGTAAACAGGAGTAGCCAAAAGCGACGACTGTTTTTCAAACTCACTGACCAATTCGTTCACCGCGTTGGTCATGGATGAAGCCGCATAGATGCGGAGTTTGTCTTGTGCTTGTACTGACACGCTCGCGGATAGAAGTAAGCCCGCACCAAATGTTGTTAGGAGATTTTTTATTGTCATCACTTATACAGTTCAGGCCAAATTTGTTTGAGATCGAGATGTTGTTCAATTGCATCCGCAATTCGGTCAATCGCGCGTTGCTGATTCGCTTTGTGATCGACCTGTGCCACATTACCAGCGCCTGCCCAACGGAATATGGTGTCGGCCGCTTTTGGATCATCAAAGATACCATGTAAATAGCTACCAAACACTTGATTACAATCACTAATCGCTCCATCAGCCACTGATGAGTCCAATACGATTGGTGCGAAACCACACCTAGAAGTGATGCCCGCATGAATTTCATAACCACTAACCGTCGCTGTTTGTCCACCTAAAGTTAGCGTTCCTTGGACATTCGTTAATGTCTTATGTGGCTTTAGCTCTGTATCGACCTGCAAATAACCAAGCCCAACACTAGAACCTGCCGTACTCTCGATACCAAGTGGGTCATGTATCCATTCACCCAGCATCTGATAGCCGCCACAGATCCCCATTACTTTACCGCCGAGGCGTATATGGCGTTGGATATCAGTATCCCAGCCTTGGCTACGCAAGTATTCCAAATCGCTGCGTACCGCTTTTGAACCGGGTAATATGACTAAGTCGGCATTGTCTATGCGCTGACCATTCGTCACGTAGCGGAAGTTAATCTCAGGGTTTACCCTTAAAGCATCGAAATCAGTATGATTGCTGATGCGCGGCAAGATCGGGACAACAACATTTAAACGGCTCGTTTCTCCAGTCACTTGTTGCGCATTAATCGCATCTTCAGCCTCAAGATCAAAGCCGTGCAAATATGGCAAGACACCAATGACAGGTTTACCCGTTTTCTGTTCTAGCCAATCTAAACCTGATTGTAACAACGAAATATCACCCCGAAAGCGGTTAAGTACAAAGCCTTTTACTCGTTGTTGCTCTGATTCCGATAGCAGTGCCAACGTTCCGTATAGGTGAGCGAAGACGCCACCGCGATCAATATCAGCGACAATGATCACAGGGACGTCGGCTTGCTCAGCAAATCCCATATTAGCAATATCGTTTTCTCGAAGATTAATTTCTGCGGGGCTTCCGGCTCCCTCAATAAGCACTGTATCGTATTGTTGCTGAAGAATGGCAAACGACTCCATAACAATCGGTAAAGCCGTTTTCTTATAGCTCTGGTAACCGATCGCATCGACCGTGGTCGTCGCTTTGCCCTGAAAAATAATTTGCGCCCCAGTATCGCTTTGAGGTTTAAGTAACACAGGATTCATATGCACGCTTGATTCAATATTCGACGCTAACGCTTGCACCGCCTGTGCACGACCAATTTCACCGCCGTCCGGCGTTACTGCACTATTTAGTGCCATGTTTTGTGGTTTGAATGGCGCGACCTTGACGCCCTTTCTGGCGAGCACTCGGCATAAACCTGCCACAAGGACACTTTTACCGGCATCTGAGGTGGTTCCCTGAACCATAAGAGCTTTTGAATTGGACTGCATTTGTTTTATCAATCGTGGTTTAGCGTTGAGTCATAATAAACGTTTTTTAACTATTCCCTCAAAAAAATGAACGGAATATGAATCTCATACTCAGCAATGGTTCAAGAAGCGCCTGCTTTAATAGCATCATCGATTTGATACTACCTAGTTAAACAAGGAACACAAAAATGAAAAAAATGATTCTCGCAACGGCAGCCTCTCTAATCCTTGCTCCTACTTTTGCAATGGCAAACGATGGACACCACAAACAATCAAGCCGCGTTTCATACACCGGGCCTGTAGAAATCACCAGCGTTGATACCTTGCTTGCTGATACGAGCATGTTTACCGAGCGAAACGTGGTCGTCGAAGGTACATTGTTACGTCAAGTGAAAGGCGATACGTTTATCTTCTCTGACGGTAAAGGTGAGATTCAAGTGGAACTCGATGATGACATCATCATGACCCAACCAATTAACGAGACCACAAAAGTTCGTCTATTTGGTGAATATGAAGCTGGTAGAACCCCAGAAATTGAAGTGGATCATATCCAAATTCTATAATTAAATGAATTAGTCTCTCGATTAAGTTATTATTTGGCTTGCTTATTGCAAGCCATTTTTTAGTCAATTTATTGTTGTTAGTCGGAGACTACATTTGAAAAAGATCATTTTGGCCAGTGCCTTAGCATTCGCAGGTATCAGTGGAAGCGCCCAAGCAAATAATTTCAATTACAACTTCTTCGAAGTCCGTACTGCGATTGGGCCTGAAATGACAGGTGCAGAATTCAGTACCTTCTTCACTGAAAACTCGCATTTTATACTCCGTGCCGATTCCCAATTCGATAAGGACTATGACTTAGCTGGCGGTATTGGCTTCAACGGCCCAATTAGTCAGTTTGCCGATGTTTACGGTCAGTTATTACTTCACCAAGTAAAGTTCACTAAAGAAGCTGGCGGTGAAAGTGAAACTCAAGCTGAAGTGAATATTGGTGTTCGTCTTTGGCTAACTGATCAAGTCGAAGCAACGGCAAGACTTGGCCGTAACGGCGATTCATCCGTTGCTCATGCTGGCGTTCGTTTCCATTCGACTCAGCAACTTTCGCTTTCTGCTGAAACGCGTAATAACGGCTTATATGGCCCACAAATCACAATGTCAGTGCGTTTCCAGTACTAACCTTTCGATACGATTGCCAAAATAAGAACGCCCAGCTCAATGCTGGGCGTTCTATTTCGAGTCTTAGCGTTAGCGAACCACAATCTTTCTTGGCACCAGTTCAACCCCTGGCTGGTAACGCTTTGACGCGGCATTGAGGGCAAGTGCCATCGCGCTGTCAGCAATTAGCTCAAATTGCTGTGGCAATGAGTTAATTGGCATAGGAAGAAAATCAAGGAGACGATTGTCACCAAACGTAGCGATTTTAAGCTTACTTGCGAGTTCTGGTCGCTCTAACAGTACATCAAGAACCCCTTCAAGCAGGGTGTATGACGTAGTAACAATCGCATCTGGCAACTGACCACTATCACACCAGTCACTCAATACCTTTTTGCCATCCGCACGATTAAAGTGCTCACCATAGCCAATGGTGTACTGAGCCTGATGTTGTTTAATCGCCTTTTTGAATCCAAGTTCACGTTCGCGAGATATATTCAACTCAGGTAAGGCGCCAATAAGCCCGACCGTAGTTACACCGTCACTTAAAACGGACTTCGTCAATTCGAAAGCACCACCAAAGTCCTCACTGATCACGCAAGAAAAATGTTCGTCGTCTAAAGGACGGTCAAGTGCAATAACGGGAGTCCCTCGGTTCTGCAAATCGATGTAATAATCGCTAGCTTCTGGTATGACACTAGCAACAAACAGCGCGTCCACTTTTCGACTCACTAACGCATGCACAACACTTTTTTCAGTTTCTGGATCATCATCAGAACATGCGATTAAAATCTGATAGCCCGCTGAGCGAGAATTTTGCTCCAAGAGTTTGGCTAAACGCGCATAACTGGTGTTTTCTAAATCAGGAATTATCAGGCCAAACGAACGGCTTTGCCCTGCTCTAAGCGTACTGGCCGCCAGATCTGGGCGATAGTTATGCTCATCGACCACAGCCATGACGTTACGCTGTGTTTTCTCACTAATTCTGTATTTTTGAGCCTTACCATTGATTACATAGCTGGCGGTGGTTTTCGAAACCCCTGCCAATTTGGCTATTTCATCCAGCGTCATATCACCAACCTTTGTTCTGTGCGCGAGCTCATAATACTTCATAAAGGATCTCTCGATGAGTTGAATTATATGCTGAAACGATTCAGTATAAAAGCTGAAAGGATTCAGCAATACTCATAAAGTGAGCCAAATCACTCAAATATAGCGATAGTGAATGTAATAGGCTCCTTATAACTCAATCAGTTAGAGTGAAATAATGCTGAATCCACATATTTTGGCCTTTTTGCTGAATCGATTCAGCTGATATCAGCAAAAAGCGAGTGACTTTTTGGGCACAATTAACCCTTTTAAAATCCTTAAGGCTGGAGAAGCGCCATGCTTAAGTTAGCAAATAGCGACATCACACTCGCTCAAGTAGCAAGTGACAAATTTCAAGCGATTCAAAACATCGCAGCAAGCCTCACCCAAGCAGGCCTTGTAGAACAAGGCTATGTTGAAGGCATGTTGAACCGAGAGAAACAAAACTCGACATTTTTAGGTAACGGCATCGCGATTCCTCACGGGACTACTGATACACGATCAATGGTTAAAACAACAGGCGTTGCTGTCCACCACTTCCCTCAAGGCGTTGAATGGGGAGAAGGCAACAAAGTTTACCTAGCGATTGGTATTGCGGCTAAATCAGATGAACATCTCGGCATTCTTAAACAACTGACTAAAGTACTATCCGCGGATGGTGTAGAAGAGCGTCTACGCGATGCTAAAAGCGCACAAGAAATTATCGCGTTGCTCAATGGTGATGTACAACTTGAGGCTGACTTCGACGCGTCATTAGTACAACTGCAGTTCCCTGCTAGCGACATGGTTCAGATGAGCGCTGTTGCTGCGGGTTTACTGAAAAACACTGGTTGCGCGGGTTCTGAGTTTGTTACAGACATCGTATCAAAAAATCCTACGCACCTTGGTCAAGGTTTATGGTTAGTAGGTAGCAATAAGCAAGTTACACGAACTGGCGTATCGTTTGTTTCAACGGCAAACGACTGCGAGTTTGAAGGTCAAAAGGTACGCGCACTCGTTGCTTTTAGTGCATGCAATAGCGCCCATAGACCTATCCTTAACCAGCTTTCACAACTCGTATTCAACCAACAGCAAAGTAAGCTAATCGACGCTTCTGTTGAACAAGTGCTGTCACTGCTAACGGGTGAGTCTCAACCTTCATCGCACGTCGAAGAGACGAATAGTGCGGTATTTAAAATCAAAAACGCCCATGGCCTGCATGCACGTCCAGGCGCGATGTTGGTTGCAGAAGCTAAGAAATTTGAATCAAACATTCGTGTCGCAAACCTTGATGGTGATGGTAAAGAAGTCAACGCCAAGAGTCTGATGAAAGTTATCGCTTTAGGTGTTAAACACGGTCATCAACTCAAGTTTTCAGCTGAAGGTGCTGACGCATCAATGGCGTTGGAGTCCATCGGTAAAGCAATCGCTTCTGGCCTAGGTGAAGGCTAAGGAAACGGTATGAATCAAGTGAAAACTAACCGAGTGGTAACTATCACACTAAACCCTGCCCTAGATCTGACTGGCACACTAGACAGATTAAATACCGGTTCGGTAAGTCTTGTTGAAAAAAGCAACCTTCATGCGGCTGGTAAAGGCGTCAATGTTGCAAAAGTACTTAGCGATCTCGGAGCTAATGTCACTGTTACCGGCTTCCTCGGCAAAGACAATCCTGAACTCTTTCAACAACTTTTTGATCAAATCGGTGTGGATAATCAGTTCATTGAAGTCGAAGGCGCGACACGTATCAACGTAAAACTTGTTGAATCCAGTGGTCAAGTCAGTGACATCAATTTTCCTGGCGTGCAAGTAACTCCTGCCGATGTGATGCGTTTTGAGCAAACCCTTTTCTCACTCGCTGAGACCCATGATTACTTTGTGTTAGCGGGTAGTTTGCCGGGTGGTGTAAGTGCAGAACAATGCGCCACTTGGATCGAACAACTCCGCCAAAAAGGCAAGAAAGTTCTATTTGATAGCAGTAAATCTGCGCTTCGCGCAGGTATAGATGCTCGTCCTTGGCTAATCAAACCAAACGAAGAGGAGCTAGGTGATTTCATCGGCCAGCACCTCACTACACCAGAACAATGCCAAACGGCCGCTCAGACTCTCAGCGATAAGGGCATCGAAAACATCGTCGTCTCAATGGGAGCCGATGGTGTGATGTGGCTCAATCAGGGCCAGTGGCTTCGAGCTCAACCTCCGAGAATGAACGTGATTAGCACAGTAGGTGCAGGCGATACGCTTGTGGCTGGCTTGTGTTGGGGCCATATGCAATCAATGCAAAAACAAGAATTACTTCGCTTCGCAACTGCGCTGTCAGCTCTGGCTGTTAGCCAAGTGGGCGTAGGACTAACCAGTGAGGAACAACTGGAAAACATCAAGCTGCAAACTGAAGTCAGCGAACTTTACCCTAATACGCACTTAGACAAACACTAAGGAACAGAAGGTTATCAGTATGAATATTGCTATTATTACAGCTTGTCCGAGCGGTGTTGCAAACAGCATCCTCGCGGCAGGACTATTAGAACAAGCAGCAGCGAAATTGGGCTGGAATGCAAAGATTGAATGCCAGTCAAGCGTGATTGAGCCAACCTTACTTAGCAGTGATGATATCGCGCAAGCCGATGCAATTATCATCGCGTCAAATACGCCTGTTGATACTTCGCGCTTTGTAGGTAAAAAAGTTTACCAAGCCGAAATAAGCTCTGTGGTTAATGATGCAACCGCATTTTTGCAAACCGCACTCAACAATGCGCAAATCCTTTCACAGCCTACAACAGTGGGCGCGAGTTCAGACCATGTTGCGGCTGGTAAAAAAATCGTCGCTATTACCGCTTGTCCCACTGGTGTCGCGCACACTTTCATGGCCGCAGAAGCACTGGAAGAAGAAGGCAAACGCCGTGGTCACCAAATTAAAGTCGAAACTCGTGGTTCAGTGGGCGCAAAAAACCAATTAACCGACCAAGAAATTGCTGAAGCCGATTTGGTTATTATCGCTGCGGATATTGAGGTCCCCCTTGATCGCTTTAACGGTAAAATGATGTACCGCACCAAAACTGGGCCTGCACTGAAGAAAACATCGCAAGAAATGGATAATGCATTTGAGCAAGCATCGATCTACCACCATTCAGGTAATGCGAATTCTGCTGTTGATGATAAAAAAGGTGCCTACAAGCATTTGATGACGGGCGTATCGCATATGTTGCCTGTCGTGGTTGCTGGCGGTTTAATCATCGCCCTATCGTTCGTATTTGGTATCGAAGCATTTAAAGAGGAAGGCACTCTTGCCGCAGCCCTAATGACAATTGGTGGTGGCTCAGCATTTGCACTGATGATCCCTGTTTTGGCGGGTTATATCGCCTTCTCTATTGCTGACCGTCCTGGACTAGCCCCAGGCCTTGTTGGTGGTATGTTGGCAAGCTCTACTGGTGCCGGCTTCTTAGGTGGTATCGCAGCAGGTTTTATTGCAGGCTATGCCGCTAAGTTCCTAGCCGATAAAGTATCACTTCCTCAGTCAATGGAAGCACTTAAACCGATTTTGATCATCCCATTCGTTGCGACACTATTTACTGGCTTGGTAATGATTTACATCGTCGGTGGCCCAGTTGCAGGAATCATGAACAGTCTGACTGATTTCCTCAACAACATGGGCTCAGACAGTGCCGTTCTGCTTGGTGTTCTACTTGGCGCAATGATGTGTTTTGACTTAGGTGGTCCAGTGAATAAAGCGGCGTACGCGTTTGGTGTTGGTCTACTTGCCTCACAAACTTATGCGCCTATGGCTGCGATTATGGCCGCAGGCATGGTTCCGGCTCTAGGCATGGGACTTGCGACTTTCGTTGCTAAGAATAAGTTTGACCAAAGTGAACGTGAAGCTGGTAAAGCCTCATTCGTACTCGGTCTATGCTTTATTTCTGAAGGTGCGATCCCGTTCGCGGCGAAGGACCCTATGCGTGTTATCCCAGCATGTATGGCAGGCGGCGCATTAACAGGTGCCCTATCTATGCTGTTTGGCGCAAAATTAATGGCACCACATGGCGGTCTATTCGTATTGCTAATTCCTAACGCGATTACTCCGGTTGTGATGTACCTTGTGGCGATCGCAGCAGGTACTGCGGTTACAGGTCTAGGTTACGCTTTCCTCAAAAACAGTTCAGAATCAAAGCAAGCGACATCGGCAACGGCTTAACTCGATTCATTGCCTCCCCCCTTACTAGGCATAAGCACCTCACACGAGGTGCTTTTTTGTTATGGATTCAGTTAACAATCTACAATTCAATAACATAGTCATATGCAATTACATACTAATTGCATGCATATTTTGACCTGTGCACAGTACGCAGTGCGAATTTGTTGTATAGTGTGCGGGTTTTTCATTAACTTAGCTTATGTCGTTAGTGCCTTTCCTCTATTTCTACTCACAATTCAACCAGTTAAATAGCAAAACTGAACAGTTTGTTAAACAGTTGAACCGGAATAAGCTTGAATATGCCCCATACCTCACTAAGAGAAGCTGAAGTGGTTGTAAACCGACTCCGAACTGCGATCCATCTTGAAAGTGAACTCAAGGTAACAGTGAGCGCTGGCTTGACTGAAATATCTCACAGCTCAGAGCAATCATACAAACGAGCAGACATCGCACTCTATGAGTCTAAGTCTTCTGGGCGTAACCGTGTATCCATACTCCCTGCTTGTGAAGCTAGCACGATTGCTTGATTTTGGTGCATCTATTTGACCTATGATGCACCAATTCGTGACATTGATTTTGTAATCCATTTCTAACTTACTGATCTAACGGGCATCTTCTTCTTGGCTTAATTCTTGTACTATTCTCTATATCACCTTTACTGCACTAATATGGAGATTAGAATGCAAGACACTCTCACCGTTATACTCGCAGGGGGAATGGGTTCTCGACTTAGCCCACTCACGGATCACCGCGCTAAACCAGCTGTTCCTTTTGGTGGCAAGTACCGCATCATCGATTTCACGCTGACTAACTGTCTCCATTCAGGTTTGCGTAAAATTTTGGTGCTGACTCAATACAAATCGCATTCGCTGCATAAACACCTACGTGATGGCTGGTCGATTTTTAATCCTGAACTGGGTGAGTTTGTCACCGTTGTTCCCCCGCAAATGCGTGGCGGTGGCAAGTGGTACGAAGGCACGGCTGACGCGATTTATCACAATCTGTGGTTATTAGAGCGCAGCGATGCAAAGCATGTGATTGTGCTATCTGGCGATCATATCTATCGCATGGATTACGCTGAAATGCTTAAAGATCATATTGAGAATAATGCCGCGCTCACCATCGCTTGTATGGGAGTGCCAAGAAAAGATGCGTCTGCTTTTGGTGTCCTCTCAGCGAATCCCGATGGGCTGATTGACACATTCAGTGAAAAGCCTGCAAACCCTGACCCTATGCCAGGCGATCCTGATAAAAGTCTTGTCTCGATGGGTATCTACATTTTTGAGATGGAAACTTTGCAAAGAGTTCTAGAACAAGATGCAGCCAGTGAAAACTCGTCCCATGATTTTGGTAAGGACATCATCCCCAAACTGATCGATGAGCGTAAAGTCTATAGCTATAATTTCTGCTCTGATCGTGGACGTGTTGCAAAAGACTGTTACTGGCGTGACGTTGGCACCATCGATTCGTTTTATCAGGCCAATATGGATTTGCTTGAGCCTATACCTCCAATGAACCTGTATCAGCCAAGCTGGGGGATTCGTACCTACGAACCTCAGTTGCCCCCGGCTCGAACGGTCTCATCCGCTACTGGCAATGAAGGCATTTTCATCAATTCGATCATCGCCAATGGTGTGGTCAATTCTGGTGGTTCAGTGCAACATTCGATCATCTCATCCAATGTTCGCATTGATGATAGCGCAACCATTGTCGATAGCATTCTTTTTGATAGTGTTAAGGTCGGCAAGGGTTGTAGGTTGGTCAACTGCATCATCGATAAGCACGTAGTGATCCCCGACGATACAGAGATTGGTGTTGACCCAAAAGAAGACGCCAAGCGTTTCCAAATATCAGACAAAGGTATTGTGGTCGTTCCTGAAAGTTACAAATTTTAGTTAGATTGCTCGTATAAGGCCTTGGAATAATCCAAGGCCTTTTTTTTGTTTATAGTGGGCAATTCACCTCATCCCAGAACCAGTTAGATTGGGTTGGTGATTCCCAAGTTCCTGGGCTGTTTTTAGCGATAAAACACTTATCGTTATAGAGGTACGTAGTGCCATTTATAGCTTGGGTTACACCGGGTTCCCACTGCACTGCTGGACCAGTTGGGTTAGTACCGCCGTTGTCGCCACCAGTTCCACCATTACCGTCTCCGCCCTGTGAAAGATCTGCAAGTGGTAGATCAGGGTATTCCGCCTTCAATGCATATTCGACTCCGTTGATCTTCACTGTGTAGTTAGCCGGGCCAGAAATGGGTAAGTAATAAACCATGTCTAACTCATAAACCTCACCATTGGCCATGTTTTTCCAGCTTGGCAAAGAGAACGACACGCGGTGCATTGTGCCATCAAGCCCGCCAATGTTGTCCGCTCTGGTATGTCCAGAAGAGATAACCGCGAGTCCACCGCCCGATTGATCTTTGGCGTTATCTGGCGCTGAGACAGGAATATCAAACTGGAACTCCGTCCCACCAGGAATGACCTGACCGGTATTGTTGGTAAAGGTTAATTTAGGGTTAATTGGGTAGTTTTGATCCCCGACTTTAAAGCCGCCCACCGTTACCGCTATATCGACGGCTTCTGCTGGCATTGCACCCGTCGCAACTTTATTGCCATAAGGTGTCGCCGTTGCAAATTTGTCGTAGATTGCCTTAGTCATCGTGTTACCCATATGGTACTCACCACTACCGTTAGCACACGCTTGTTCTGTCAGATCTACGCTGGTACGTTGACCATTCGCATCTAGGTTATAACAGTTATAGTCCCCTGCTAATTCCCAGAACATGATTCCACCAATCTCTTTGTCAATGACGTAGTCCGCTTTGACGGAAACTGACTGCTCATCTTCGGTTGAGAGGAAGACGCTCTTCTCTGCATTCCATAACCAAGGAGCAACGGCAACCGAATCATAGTTGCGTGTATAAGTACCAACCAGTTGGTGCTGGGGATTATTTGGGTCTAGTTTGTACGCCGATGTGTAGCTGCCTAAGATACCATTTTCTAGGTTTTTAGCGTGCCACATTGGACCTGAGCCTGCCCCCATCTCATTCCCTTTAGGGTCAGTATCGTGCCACATATTATCGATACCAATAGCACCGTTACCGCAATTGTTGCTTTCACCTTCACCCGTACCTTCAGGACATTCGGCCTGATTTGGCAGTGCAGCTCGACCCCATAGACCATTCGTCCCACCAGTTACTCCCTGCCAACCGCGTGTATAGTAAGGTACGCCGATATTGATTCGGCCAGCTGGCATTGAACCGCGGAAATAGTGGTATGCCCAATCGGTGTTAAGATAACCTATACCACCGTACTGAGCAGTGTTGTAAACGTTCCATTGCGCCAACTCTGAATCTTCACCAGTGTCATACAGTGCGGCGTTGTGACCAACATGATCGTTCCATGCGCCGTGCAAGTCGTAAGACATAATGTTGACGTAGTCGAGGTACTTGGTCACATCAAATGTTTCCATGCCGCGTAACAGGTACCCAGAGGATGGCGCGGCAATGGTGAGCATGTAGTGCGTACCATCCTGTGCGGAAGCTGCATCGAGTTTTTGACGAAGTACCTTCATCAGTTCTTGGTACGATGCCCATAAGTACGGACGGCGTGGTTCCATAAAATCTTTATCATATGGGTTTCCTGCGCCAGCCATTGAAGTCGGATATTCATAGTCAATATCTAAACCATCAAAACGGTAGGTACGCATCATGGCCACCGCAGAGTCGACAAACTTTTCTATCCCAGCGTGGTTAATTGAGCCGTCGGCATTCGTGGTCATCGAGTAGAAACCTCCGTCAGCGACGCGATTTCCATCAGCACCAAAGTGACCGCCAGTTTCTGCCCAGCCACCAATCGAGATCAAGGTTTTAACGCCATAGCGTTCCTTGTATGTAGCGAGTGCACCAAAGTGGCCTTTGAAGCCAAGAGTTGGGTCAATATCGACGCCTTGCCACTCTTTTCCAGTCGCGGCATTATTCGGATCATTGACATCACCCAGATTGACTTTGCCATCCGAGCCAATCCCTACAAACGCATAGTTAATATGAGTAAGCTGCTCCCACGGAATATCTTTCACCAAGTAAGCGGATTGAGGATTATCTCCCGCGCGCCAGCTGGTAAAGTAGCCAATAACTCGACGTGGATGATCCACCCCCATTAATTCGCGTCCATCTTCGTCGTACTTGGTACAATAAGGGACATTGATGCCTTCCGTTTGATACAGGCCATCAGGTCGACAGTTCGCAGCCGTTGGTTCACCGTTAACCACCAGCGAAGTCGTTGTTGAATTGGTTGTGGCACCTAGGTTGTCGGTCGCCCTTGCATATACCGGCAAACTACCCGCTCGGTTCGCGGTGTAGTTAAGTACATATGGTTCAGTAGTGACCGTTCCGACAAGAGCCCCAGAGACAAAGAAGTCAACCTTATCGATCGTTCCATCCGAATCAGCAGCATTGGCGGTAAGGGAAACTTGTGCACCCTGGTCAACAACTTCATTCGACAATAAGATATTTATCGTTGGTGCAATATTATCTGGCGTATTCGAGCTGACGTTAATTTGCACGCTGCTTAGTTGACTCTTAACGCCAGCGTCATCATAAGATGCTACTGCAATTTGGTGCGCTCCAGATGTTGCAACCCAAGTCGACGTATAAGGAGCAACGCTTACCTCCGCCACGACTGTGCCATCGACGACAAACTCCACTTTGCTGATTGTTCCATCTGCATCCGCTGCGTTGGCAGATAGAGTGACAACGTCACCTTCAGCAATCACATCACTCGCTTGAGGTTGAGTTAATTCCACCGTCGGAGCTTGGTTATCTCCTGCTGAAGTACAACTGCCTAATTCACTCCAGAAGTCCCACTGGCTCGATGAGTTTAACGCTGGGTCATTGTTCCTTGTCCAATAATTAGCCTGATATCCTTTGCCCTGATACTCAACTTGATCGCCGCCTGAATAGGCAACGGTAGAGTCCCAACCAACTAGCGTCGTACAATCTATCGCTGCGTAGCTGTTAAACGCCATTAAGCATGACGCACTTAACGAGCTCAGCGTGAACACGCGTTTAATTGTGTTCGGTTTAGATGTATGCATTTCCCGTAATCCTTAACTTGTTGTTTCACAATTAGATTTATTTTTGATTAACGCTGATGGACTTAAAATCCCCAGTAAAATAACACTAGATAAGATTGGAAAATTCGCACGAAGATTATCGCAATACTCCAAATTGACTCGCAATATGGAATGTTGTACATGCAACAAGGTGACACTTAATTTGCATCGATAACTAATTTTTGATTTATTTCATCAGAAAAAAATAAACCTCTCCACGCTTAGCATGAAGAGGTTTATTGTCGAAGATTGACTAGATCTCCTATAGGGAAGAAAGAGAATAATTCTTTTTCTGAAAACAGTATTGCCCAATTGGCTGGCAAAAAACACTGTAAAGATGTCAGCGTCAGTTTCCCCTTTTATGCTGCATTTGCCTTCGGGGTTTCATTAAAGTGGCGCTTAAATTCGCGTGAAAACTGAGAAGTACTATTGTATCCAACCAATCGCGCAGCATCTGCTGCTTTCAGCCCTTCCAGTTGGATCAGTTCTCTTGCTTTGTTCAGCCTGACCTTTTTTATATATTGGATTGGTGTCTCAAGCGTTACGCTCCGAAATGCCTGATGAAATGCGGAAATACTCATGTTTGCTTGTTGAGCAAGTTCTTGCACGGTGACTGTTTCTGTATAGTTCTTATGCAAATAGTCTAAAGACTTAGCAACACGAGCATAATGCCCCTCGTGTCTTGCCAAATCAAACAACACATAGCCTTCCTGGCTCATCAAGACTCGAAACGCCAACTCTTCCATCAACCCTTCAGCAAGGATATCTGTCTCTATCGGATTACATAGTGCTTGTACTAATCTTTTACACACATCAAGCATCATTGTATCCATTGCGACCGATTTAAGGCCTGTACTGGCATTGACGTCGCTACGAGCTTTAAAGCAATTCAGGGGTTCAAGCTGATTGACCAAACGGTGCAGGCGTTGGGAATCAATATCGATGCTAAGCCCGAGTAAAGGTTCACCATTTTCTACAAATGCTTCACATTCGAGCGGCATCGGCACCCCAACAACTAAATAGTCTTCCGGCCCATAACGTACGGGTTCGTTGCCCAGATAAATGTTCTTAGAACCTTGACCCAATACAATCACACCAGATTGATAGACAAAGGGTTGTCTAGCGTTACCTCGGCTACTGCGATAAAAATGAACACCTTTTATAGCCGTTTCAATGCTCCCTTCAAGGTGGTGCAGTTGTTTACACTCAACATACTGTTGCATTAGTTCAGCTAAAGTCATAATTTCTCCACAACCGTGACATTTATACAAATAGGCAACTTTTTTAGAGAATCTGGTCTTTAATAGACCTCTTGTCAAGACTATTATGCACTAAAGCGAAACAAACACGTCATTACATGGCAAACAAGAGGCAAGTCGCAATGCAATTTAGCTACGTAAACCCAACCCAGATTCACTTTGGCCAAGGTCAGATTCAAAGCATCAGTTCGGCAATCCCTTCAGATCAAAAAGTTTTAGTTATTTATGGTGGCGGTTCTATTAAAAGCAACGGCGTATATGATCAAGTCGTGAAAGCCCTAGAAGGTCATCAATGGTCCGAGTTTTCAGGTGTTGAGCCTAACCCAACCAAAGAAACAATGGATAAAGCAGTTGCCATTGTTAAAGAGCAGCACATTGACTTTATTCTTGCCGTTGGTGGTGGTTCAGTCATCGATGGCTCTAAGTATGTTGCAGCTGCTGCCCATTATGATGGTGATGGCTGGGATATTTTTACTGGTAAGCACAAGGTTACCTCGGCAGTTCCTCTTGCCGCTGTCTTAACATTGCCAGCAACAGGTTCAGAATCGAACATGGGTGCTGTGATTACCAAAGCAGAGACACACGATAAACTTCCGTTCATGACGCCGCATGTCCAACCGAAATTTGCGGTCATGGATCCTGACGTGATGAAGACTCTGCCAGAGAAACAACTTATCAATGGTATTGTCGATGCGTGGGTTCACGTCTGTGAACAGTATATTACCGTTCAACACCAAGCAATGGTTCAGGATGGCTACGCTGAAGCCCTACTAAAAAACCTTAAACAACTCGGTGAAACGTACGAGTCACGTGATAACGATGCATGGCGTGCAAACCTCATGTGGAGCGCAAACCAAGCGTTGAATGGCTTAATTGGCTCAGGTGTACCTCAAGATTGGGCTACGCATATGATTGGCCACGAATTTACCGCTCTATGGGGGGTTGATCACGCACGCTCATTGGCCATTGTGCAACCTTCACTACTGCGAAACCAAATTGAGGTTAAGCGTGCTAAGTTAGAGCAGATGGGAAGCAATGTTTTTGGCCTTGCTCCAAGCAAAGACTTGGCAGAACAGACCATCACCGCTATTGAGTCATTTTATCAATCACTTGGAGTTGAGACACAATTCATTGATTACCAGGGCAGTAAGCAAGAAGCTGTTGAGGCAGTATTAAATCAGCTCCAAATGCATGGCATGGTCGCTATAGGTGAACATCAAGCGATAAATTTAGATGAGAGCCGTAAGATACTCGATCTCGCTATTGCTTAGGCCTAGCGAAATATTTAAGCTAAAAAAGCAGCGCTCGCTGCTTTTTTTTATAACAAGAATGTTATCTGCTGCGATAATCACCTATTACACAGCACTAGCGCTTTTAACCCTCTCTGTCGTTACTTAACCTGATAACGATAGATCAAGTCATCGTAATACTGACCACCGATTTGGTAAGCGTCTTTCTCTCTTTCCGCAAGACTGAAACCCGCTTTCTCCAGCACTTTACACGACGCAACGTTGCCATCGGTTACAATCGCATTAACCGTTTGAATTGGGTAGTTGTGAGTAGCATGGTCGATCAACGCAACCAATGACTCTGTCCCGTATCCACGTCCATGAAATTCCGGCAACAGCAAATAGCCAACTTCAATATGCTGTTGATTGTCTTCAGACAAACACAGCCCCGTCACCCCAATGGCATTACCCGATTGTTTCTCTTTAATCACTAAACACAACCAATGGCTGTTAGGCCAACTCCACTTTGGAAGACGAGATTCAAAACGCTGACGAATTTGCTCTTTCGTCGGTTTATCAAACGCATAACGAATCACATCATCATCTTGGTGCAATCGTTCAAAGAGCTGCCAATCATTTTCCGTGATTTGATCCATCAATAATTGTTTTGATTCTATTGGATACATTTAATTCCTCTAAGCTAATATCTCATCAAGTGCGTGCTTTGATTGTTCGACCAATGACCAAAGCTCACTGCGATACTCCAGATACATCTCACACGGTTGCTGTGCTTTTTCTATCTCGAGACACAAATCGAACAGTGCCCCTAAGCCTAAACTGCCCGCCGATCCTTTGAGTTTATGAGCAAGTTGTTTAATCTCTCTTTGATCATTTTGCCCAGCCGCGCTATCTAACTGCGTAACAATCTCCTGAGCACCATCGCTGAACAAGCCACAGATTTCCACCATTTTGGCTTGCCCTAGCACTGCCATATCCGCTATCACTATTTTGGGGTCGATAATGGCTTGATTAACTGGTCGCACTGGCATGTCTTCTTTATGACAATCGTTTTGTTCTAACAATAACGACTTGCCCTCTAAACTATTTTGGATCATTTGGCTAAGTGCGTCCTTATCGAGCGGCTTAGGCAGATATCCATCAAAACCTGCCGCGATGTAACTTTCAACTTCTTCATTGTATACATGCGCCGATACCGCGATCATTGGCGTCGGCATTCGGTTGGACGAGTCAGTTTCTATTTGTTTCAACTCACCTAATAACGCAATTCCATCACAATCAGGCAGGTTGATATCCATCAGCACGATATCGAACGAATGCTGCTCGAAGTCACTCCGAGCGCTCTTTCCATCAACCGCCGTCATGACTTGATGTCCCATACTCGCCAAAAATCCTTCAGCGACCATGCAGTTAACCGGATTGTCTTCAATCAGCAAAACGCGTGCGGTCACGTTACAGTTGGTTACGGTATCTTGTTGTTGTACTTCCTGACCTAACTGTAGGGGAACAGAAAACCAAAAACGGCTCCCTTCGCCAAGTGAAGACTCAAGGTGGATCTCTCCGCCCATCGCCTCAACCAATCGCTTACTAATCGCCAGCCCTAAACCTGTGCCACCTTTACTGCTCAATCCTCCTGATGCCTGAGTAAACGCATCAAACAAGTTGAGCTGCTCTTGTTCGCTGATACCTACGCCCGTGTCCGACACTTCGAACAACACATGTCCATCATTGTCAGGATCATGAGCAACATAGATATCGACATGGCCTTTGTCAGTGAACTTGATAGCATTTCCGACAAGATTGTTAAGAACTTGACCGATTCGCGTCATGTCACCAAACCAGAATTTATCCACATCACTTTCGATACAATATTCGAGTTGCAGCGACTTTTCTTGAGCTCTTCCATTTAGTAATTGCTTGGTGTCATCCACCATCGCGTGCAGATTAAAGTCGATTGGACGAATTTCTAAATGCCCCGCCTCAATCTTTGAGTAATCGAGTACGTCATTGAGGATAGCAAGCAAGCCGTTACCACTGCGATTAATAACATCGACATAGTGGCCCTGTTGACTGTCCAACCCGGTATCTTTTAACAACCTAGCAGTCCCGAGTACCCCATTCATTGGTGTGCGAATCTCGTGACTCATCGTCGCTAAAAACGCCGATTTGGCACGGCTGGCTTGCTCGGCCTCTTGACGGGCGCGTGCATGGTTTTCTACTTCCTCATTTAACCTGACATTGGCGAGTTGTAATTGATGAGTACGCTCAGTCACTAGCTCCTCTAGATGGCCCTTATGCTGTTCGAGTTCTCGCTTCGCCTTGGCTTCACTTTCTGCGACCACCTTTAAAGCCTTTGCCGTGTTACGTGCAGTAATGATCGCTTGCCCCATATGTGCCAATTCATCATTGCCTTTAACGGCAAGTTCGACTTGCAACTGTCCCTTAGCGATTGAAAGCAACGCCGAGGAATATTCTGCAAGACGTTTAACCACGGATATATAGACCACTTTCCATACGATCAACACCACGATGACCATACCTAGCACCGTAATAATCGTCAGTGTTAGCTGAGCGTAATCGAGGGTCGTTTTTAGTTCTTCAACCGCCCGAGTCGTTGAAGCATTAGACTCGTCGACCAGCTTGTTTACGGTGGCATTAAGTGTAGAAAACTGAGTCAAAGTATCTTGCATCAATTGCTGCGCTGAACGTTCGTTCTCATATCGTTGAGTCAGCACATCAAAAACCACTTCACGACGTTCAAGTTTCTTGAGAAGTTCCGCCATCTGTTGCGATCGCGTAGGATCTTCTACACCCTGCACGCGTCGTTTCATAATATTCAGATTACTGCTGAACTCATCTCTAATGGTTTGAATACGATTGATATCCGATACCGTACGCGCCTCCTCTATATGGTTAAGTAACTTAAACGCCAGTAGATGAAGTTCGTGTAATCGCTCGGATAGATCAAGATCGACTTCAACCAGAGCATCAAGCGCGTTATACGCCTGCTCTATCTGGCGTTTATCAAGGAGTGCGTAGATGTGAGTTACATTGGCAACAGCAATGGTAGATGTGTTGGCGACTTGAGTACGAGTAAGTTGTTCCAGCTCTAGAGCAAGGTCCCGAAGTTCACCTGTTCGTACCACAATATCTTGACTGAGGAATAACCTTTTCTCGACCACAATTCCAAACTTAGCAAGCGTATCGATGACGATCTGAACATCCGACTCCAACCTCGTCAGTAGCCCAGAGTCAAACGAATCAGAACCTAACTGTTTGATATGTGTTAGCAAAGATTCCAGCTGAGAAAACAACTCTTTTCCCGAACGTTGACGCTGCTCTTCGCTCTTCGCATTGGAAAGCGTCTGTACTGAAGAAATGATGCGTGAGCTTAATTCGGACACCTGTCTTGCTTCAATCATTGACGGGATCGCCGAATTAACCACATTTCGCTCTGTTTTTGCTACAGAACTAAAGCCAAATACCCCGATTAACGCAGAAATCAAAACCAATAACGCCATCGCAAGGAATGCCAACAGCAGTTTGCGTCCAATACTGGCTTTAGCTAGTAACATCGAGAATCTTCACTTCTTAAGTCTTCTATAATGCGCTATATTTTGCAGTGTTTAATCCGCCTTTACCAACGAAATACTGCATGTCTTTGATCTCAGCTATCCAAAAGCGAGCCACACTGTTAACTTCAATGCTACTCCTCGCAGCGGCATTTAATGCCCACGCGGAACAACCGCTACGAATTTGTGCCATCTACCCGCATTTAAAAGATTCATACTGGTTATCGGTCAATTACGGGATGGTTGATGAGGCAAAGAAACAACACGTCGATCTCAGAGTATTGGAAGCGGGAGGCTATCTTAACCTCGAAAAGCAACGCGAACATATGTCTCTGTGTGTGCGTTGGAATGCCGACGCGATCATTCTTGGCACAGTCGCCCCAGATCTGTTTTATAGCTCACTTCGTCAGAGCATTGGGTCGATCCCTGTGTTTGCAACAGTAAATCAGCTGATTGTAGACAAAGAAAACAGCTCCGCTCTGAAGGGTGAAGTGGGTGTTGATTGGTACTGGATGGGCTACTACACCGGTGAGTATTTAAAAAACAAACACCCACAAGGTTCCGGTCAAATAAATGTTGCGCTTCTACCTGGCCCGAAATCGAGTGGCGGGACCAAACCAGTCATTAAAGGCCTCTATTCTGCGCTTAAAGGCAGTGATATCCATATCGTAGAAACATTATGGGCTGACAATGACAAAGAGTTACAGCGTAACCTTGTTCAGCATGCCATAGACAATACAGAGTTGGATTACATTGTAGGAAGCGCAGTAGCCATCGAGGCTGCAATCAGTGAATTACGCAGCACAGACCAAGTTGGTCAAATTGGATTAGTTTCAACTTATCTCAGTCACGGTGTCTACCGTGGTCTTTTGAGAAATCGCGTTGAGTTTGCCCCGACAGATAAGATGGTCGAACAAGGTCGTCTGTCTGTCCTTCAGGCTGTTCACTATTTGAAAGGCGAACCTTACGAAAAGATCCAAGCACCGATCATAGAACCACTGACACCAAACAAACTCAACCCGAAGGTGATTGCCCAATCCCTTTCACCCTCGGAATATCGACCCACTTTTTACGTCTATAACGAAAACAATTAGGAAGTCTAAATGGAAAAAACGACTCGTACCCTGCCTGCACATAAACATGTGGCGCTTGTCGCTCACGACAACTGCAAACCAGAGCTATTACGCTGGGTAAAAGAAAACAAAGAGAAGCTACAACGCCATTTTCTTTATGCAACAGGCACCACTGGCACAATGCTAAGCAAAGAGACAGGGCTCGCGATCAAAAGCATGATTAGCGGCCCAATGGGCGGTGACCAACAAATTGGTGCGCTAATCTCTGAAGGTAAAATTGATGTATTGATTTTCTTTTGGGACCCACTCAATGCAGTGCCTCATGATCCTGACGTAAAAGCACTACTTCGTATTGCGAGTGTATGGAATATCCCAGTAGCGACAAACCGTGCAACGGCTAAGTTACTGTTTGCATCACCTTTGATCGAACAAGAAGTCGACATAGAAATCCCCGACTATCAAGCCTACCTAGCGAATCGCACCTAGTTGATTGTTAATTGCCCGTGGTAGTCACGGGCTTTTAATTGGTTCATCGCGGATAAGCGGGAACTCAAAACAAAAACGGTAGAAAGTGATAGAGTTTTATCGCCAAACAAAACCTACACAAACTACCGTTTTCATGCCGAATAATACTTTCCTATTGTCATTCTGGGAAGGCTTTCAGATCGTAAAGT